>CAKTTT010000001.1 GCA_934615635.1 uncultured Eubacteriales bacterium
ATAGGCTAACAAAGCGCCTATATTGTACCAGAAAGCCCGGTAAATATCAAGTACCGGGCATTTTTGCGCCCGGAAATAGGAGGCTGGTACAATGGCAACAGTGCAGCGCCGGGGAGATACCTACCGTATCACCGCTTCGGCAGGGTATGACACAGAGGGGCGGCAGATACGAAAAAGCATGACCTGGAGGCCCGCTCCCGGTATGACCGAACGTCAGATTGCTAAAGAGCTGGAGCGGCAAAAGGTGTTGTTTGACGAGCAGGTGAAGGGCGGATATTATAGCGGAAACATCAAATTCCAGGATTTCGCGGAACAGTGGTTCCGGGACTACGCAAAAGATAATCTGCGCACCCGCACCATAACGGAATACCGCAAGCTGACAAAGCGACTATATGCCGCCCTTGGCCATATACGTCTGGATAAGCTCAAGCCCCGACACCTTGTGGAATTTTACCGCCAGCTTGCCGAACCGGGCCAGAATAAGCGCACAGGCGGCGGCTTGGCTCCTAAATCCATCTTACATTATCACACCATGATTTCATCCGTTTTGGACAGGGCGGTCAAATGGGGAATGATACCGGAAAACCCATGCAAGAAGGTTGATCCGCCCAAGGTCCCGAAACATCAAATTGAATGTCTCGACGATATGCAGGCCGCTGCCTTTCTGGCAGGAATGGAAGCGGCGCCGCTGGAAGATAAGGCGCTGTTTACCTTGGCATTATATACCGGTATGAGGCGCGGGGAGCTGCTAGGGCTGGAATGGCCGGACGTTGACTTTGACACCGGCGTTATTTCCATCCGGCGAACCTCCCAATATGGCGGGAAGGAGCTGGGCACCTATACCGACGGCACGAAAACCGAACAATCCCGACGGAGTATCCGCGTCACACAGCACGTTATTGATCTGCTGAAATCCTATAAAGCCGATCAAGCGGCGCGGCGGCTTCTCCTCGGGGACGCATGGGCGGCGGAGTGGACCGAACATCCCCGACTATTCACCAACCAGGACGGGCGGCCCATGTCCCCGAGTACGCCGCTGAACCGCTTGCGGCGTTATCTGGACAAGCTGGGCCTGCCCCCGGTATCCCTCCACAGCCTCCGACACACAAACGCCACCCTGCTCATACAACAAGGGGTAAGTGTCCGGGCGGTATCCGGGCGGCTCGGACACAGTCAGACCAGTACCACCATGAACATCTATGCGCACCAGCTCCAGAGCGCCGACGCAGCGGCGGCGGAAGCTCTCGACCTTGCGTTGAATGGGGGAGGGGAGAGCAAGAAGCAAGCCTAATTTTGGTGTTTATTTGGTGTTTATCGTCTCGGATGGCGGAGGCCCACGGGGGCGCAAGCGGGCGGATGGTCAGCGGGCGAACGCTTGAAAAATCTCGGTTTTTCCAGCCATGGCACGGCTTGGCGTGTGTCCGGGCTATTTCGACTCCTGTCACTCGGACCATCCCTACGACGGGCAATTCGTAATGAGTTGTCCGTCGCTTTTTTTGTACTTTTAAGAGTTTTCGCCGTTGAAGATTATGCCTTACAGCGTTATATCGATAGACTTGACAAGTGTAAACATAAAATATATAATGAATACAGAACTAATGTTCTAACAGCTTGGGGGTGTAATTAAATGGGAATTCTGGAAGAAATATTTACGGCGGCATTATGGGGAAGGGAGCCACCGGCAGTTCCGAATTGGGTGGAGTGGATCCACATATCGAGGGGGATGACACATTGCGAGACCTGTTTGAAGCTGGATAAATGCTGGTTTGTGGACGAAAACAAGCCGCTGCTGCCACAGCATCCATACTGCCATTGTACGGTGAATCCTTTACCGTTATCCCGTGTTTTAAATGAGGCTCAGTCTGCATGTGATATTCGAAAATTCTCTGAATATATTTTTCATCCTGAAAACAACAAAGGAAAAAAAGAATTGTTTGAGGGCTGGGGTTATGACAAAACTGATTCGGAGATGTTGCAGAAGGTTTTTGAAAAGCAGGCAATAGAAAAGTATATTCAGGGACAGTATGAATTAGGGAAATTGAATGAGCAGGGTCAAAGAATAAACATACGGATAAAACTTGAAAGAAAAAACAACGACGAAATGGTTACCTTTATATCTGGCTGGATGGTCTGTCCGAATGGAGAAATTCGATTGGTTACACCATATGGAGGTGCATAAAGTGAAAGAATATGATAGAGTTGAGTTGATCGTTGAAAAAGAACGCTATGCAAAAGAGGGAGTCCATAAAGGAATGGATGGAATCATATGTGATCCCCGGAAGGTTAATGACACATGGCTTGTCAGCTTTGACCAATATGGAGATTTGCCTGAAATTGCCTGTATTTCGGTAGAAGAAGAGGATTTGAAGGTCATTCTGGAGGTTAAATAAAGAGCGGTGCATATGAGGCAAGTAAGATGAAAGAAATGGACTGTGTTGAAGTTATTGTGGAAAAAGAATGCTATGTAAAAGAGGGCGTTCATAAAGGGATGCAGGGTTGGATTTGTGATCCCAACAATATCGATGGTTCTTGGTTGGTTAATTTTCCGCAATATGGAGAAAAGCAAGACATTGCTACCATAGATATTGAGGAAACTGATTTGAAACTTGTACCTCGCATGGAGGCAAAGAAAAACGAAAGAATACGTGCTTTATTTTCCGAGTAAAAGGCATGGCTCCTGCATATGGCGTCTGAACAGGAGAATCTGGTTACTGAGGTATGACTTAGAAATACGCACTCACTTGACCATCTGCAACATACTGATTTATCAGTTTTTCCCAAATCCTATAATTCCACTCCGGGCAAACACGCAAACATCCGAATCCTTTCCTTATTGGAGATGGGTTCGGATGTTTGCTGCTCTAACGGAATCGCTTCGGACCCCATGACGATAACCGGTTTATTTCGGTAATGTGTCCGCCACATCAAATTCCGGAAAACATAGGCAAAAATCGTCGCATTCGTCACAGCAGCATTCGATCAGCTTTCCATTCTCATCTGTATGTTCCCCATTACCGGAACAGTCTCTTCCTCCATTACCGGGCGTAAGGATCTTCTCAGTACTGTTATAATCCTATAAATTCTCCTTATATTTCAGATTGAGTAATTGAATAACTCAATTATGCGACAAACAAGCCGTATAATCAATATTGACCGTTCTTTTTTCATCGGCGTCGTGCTCTTTTAGTCTTTATCTCACATTGAAAAAAGATCAAATCAACCATTCTATCTCCTTTTGCGCCATTCTCCGGCATAATTACCATTATTTTCTTCCTGTATGCACTATGTATCTTTCGTTGCTATTTCACTAAGGACAATTGCATTATGTAGGATAATTCATAAATGTAAGAATATTGGGTACAATAGGATATGGGAGTTGAGGAATGATGTCAAATTCAAAACCCGTATCCTTTGAGAATAAAGATAAATATGTGGAGTTGGGCCTGAATATTGCTTTTTATCGCAAACATGCAGGACTGACCCAGGAGGAATTGGCTGAACGCGCCGGAATCAGCCGATCCCATTTAAGCGCCATTGAAGCTCCCAACGTCATCCGTCCCTTCTCGCTGGAAATTCTGTTCAACATCGCCACAGCCCTGGGCGTCAAGACCAGCAGCCTGCTGGAGTTCCGATAAGGCGCTAAATTGCCTTATATGGAAAATAGGGAAATACGGAATCCATGATTGACTGGAACCAACGGTAAAGGTATACTCATAACGGTAAGGGACTTCCACCAGAAGGACAGTCATGGTCGTCATGCGGCTGGTCTCTTATATCTGTAACGGAGGGATATAGGGGGCATTTTTATGCATATCAACATCAACCGACACCTATTTGCCGTTTACTGGGGGCTGTTTTCCAGCGGATATGATCTGATGGACAAGGGCGACCCCTTCATTCGGCGTATCTGCGACAGGATTGGCCAGGCCGCTGTGCCGCCGTCCGTCGCCTCTTATTTTGCCTTGGCGAGAACCGGCGGAGAGGGAGCCAACCCCTATTATCCCCGCGGCTCCGACCTGTCCGCGGCCTGCTTTTTTCAGCAGAAAATCTTGGAGGAATACATTGAGTTTCTCTCTTTCTGCGACTCTCCCAGCCTGCACGACCCGGGCTTTCTGCCCTGGATCCTGTCCCTCCCGCCCTTGTTGCGGATTATCGAAGAGAAAGCGGGCTTTGAATCGCTGTTTCAGGAGTACCGCCAGGAGGCGCTGACCCGGTTCGCCTGTGTCGATGCCGCCATGGAAGAAATCACTGGAGTTTTAAAGGATAACGGCCTTTATCAGGATGTTTTTCTCTGCTTCGCGCCCAATCTGCTCCAATCTCCTTATCTGGTGGATTACGCGCTGGCGGACAACACCCTCTATATCATTGGCGCGGTTTTTTCCAGGACCGCCGTCCTCCACGAATATTTGCATCTGCTGCTGCACGATCGGAAGGCGTTTTTTCTCCAAATGGCGGGAGAAAAAGAGCTTTCCCATTTTGCCGACGCCGCGCTTTTGCGGCGGCTGGGCTATCTGCCGGACGATTCCCTGTCCAGCCGGGCGCACGCCCTGGAGGATTGCTTTATCCGCAGCCTCTCGGGGGTGCTCGCCGGGGAAAAGAGCGCAGGAGATTACGTCCGGACTCAGAAGGAGCTGGGGTTCGTCATCCTGCCGGAACTCATGGAGCGGCTGCGCAGCCTGCGCCGGGGAGAACGAGGGCTGGACGCGTTCCTCCAACAGTTCGAACAGCTCTCAGCCGATTAACCGCCGCAAAACGCGATGGGAAACCGGCAGCCCGACCGATAAAATATCACTGGCCTTCGCGGGGAAAACCCGCGAAGGCCAGTTTTTTATGGTGCTTAAGTGAAATACATCTACCGGGTATACGGGTGAGAAAAATCGCTTTATTCGGTATTGAGGGCAGCGAAACGACAAGTAAATATCCCGCGGCAAAGCCGACGGTTTTACAAAAAATGCCTGAAAGGCTCTGGTACCGGCCACATCTAAAGATGTGCGAAGACGCCGGCGCTTGCCGCGCGGCGCTCTCCCCTCTCTCGGTCCAAACGACTTCTATTTCTTCGGGTTTTCCAAAGGAGAAGGGTGCTGCTTGGCACAAGGAGACGCATCTCCGCCTGCCCAATTGCGGCCTCTTTCTTTCTATGGACCGCTTAGGCTTTTCCGGAACCCCCGCCTCTGCCGAGAGGTATCCTGGACAATAAAAGAATGGGAGCAGGAACCTCAATCGGGGAATTGGCGGCCTTAGCGTTGCAGCGCGTGTGGCGCATAAGACGGAATATTCCATGCCTCTTAAGAGGGGACGCTGGCGCTATGCCCTTCCAGGGCTTTCTCCTACCTCCTGTTTCACTCGTGCTTTTGATTCCGGGCAAGCCATACCGCGTGTTTGATCTTGCCAGAGACGCAAAGGACTATACTATTTTTATAAATTTATTTTTTGTATACAATCGACAAGCGTCTTATATCCAAGCCAGACAACGGCGGAGATTCCTCAGGCCGCAGGCGATCGCCTCCAGCGGCTCCTCCATCCCTTCGAACTCCACCCCCACATAGCCGTCGTAGCCGGCCATTTTCAGGCTGGACAGACACTGGGCTACCGGCACCACCCCATGGCCGATGACCGTGCCCCGCAGATAGTTGCCCGCCCGGGTACGCAGGAATTCCGGGCCCGGGCCGCCCTCGCGTCCGCTTTTGAGGAGGAAATCCTTGGCGTGAACATACAAAGCGTAGGGGGCGAGCCGTCCCACCGCCTCCTCGGGCGGTTCGTCCGCGCACAGGAAATTTCCCATATCCACCAGCAGCCCGAAGTTGGGATGCGCCACCCCGTTTACCAGCCGCTCCATCCGGCGGCTCTCCTGACAGAAGGTGCCGTGATTTTCCACCATCGTCCGAATTCCTTTGGAGGCGGCATAGTCGGTCACCCGGCGGCAGCCCTCGATGAGGACCGGCAGCGCCTCCTCAAATCCCCGGAAACCGCTTCCCTCCGGGATTCCCCAGGCCGCATCGTGCCGCAGCCCCGCCGCTCCTAGGATGGCGGCGATATCCACCTGCCTCTGCAGCCGGATCGCCTCCGCCTCCGGATTCTTCCCGGAACCGGCCAGAAAATCGGCTGAGACGGTGTAGTTTACCACCGGAAGATCCAGGCTTCTGCACAAGGAGGCGATCCGCCCCGCGTACTCCTCCCGCTCCATCCCCTCCGGTGGAAAAAGCTCCATGATCTCCACCCCGTCAAAGCCCATCTCCCTGGCTTGGCGGATACAGTCCAGTTGACTCATCCCGCCGGCGTTGATCAGCCGTTGAAAGCTGTAGGTGCTAACGGCGATTTTCATCGCATTCCCCTTCTTTCTATTCGTTTATCCCAATTATCCTTTATCCTGTGCGCCGGGCCTGCCGAACGACTGGATTCCCACCGCCCCAGAGGGGGGGGAGGAAACGAGTCCTGCTCTTATAAGCGCAAAAATGGCAGCCTTCCGGTGATTCTCCCTCTTCTCTGCGAAAAGGCCGCCCAAGGGAAAGCGCCGCGGCGGCCTAGCCACATCGGAGGCATTAAAAGCGGAGCCTATCAAAAGGACGCCGCCCCTCGGGCGCTTCCGATACGCCTCCAGACTCCCTGCAGCCGTCCCTCTCCCTCATATCGGCCGAAATCTCCTAGCCTCGCCATGGCCCGGCGGCGCGGTGCTCTCCTCCTTCTTCTCCAGGGATCAGGAGCCTCTGACGGGGAACCGCCTTTTCCCCTCTCCCCGTTGTCCTCCTTGGATTCATCCCGCCGCGCGCCCCCCGTCTCTCCCGGTCTACGCAGGACTTCCGGGCGGCATCCCCCTTCCATCAATCCTCTATCAGATAAAGCTCGGTCAGCCCCTCTTCATCGGGAATGGGACATTTCCCACCATCGTCCACCGTCAGCGTCCTGCCGGTGAAGGGATTGCGCAAGGTGCGTCCCCTCATGGCCGGATCGGCAAAAACGACCCGGCGGACCCTTTCCCTGTTTAGCTGCAGCACCACCGCCGCCGGCCGTCCCTCCCGGTACAGCACATCCGTTCGGCGGCCGCCCCATATCTCTGCCTCCGGCGTCAATCCCGCAACCTCCTTCACCAGGGAAACCATATAGCGGCTGCTGTCCTCGCAGCCGTATTTCCCCGCCATGAAGCCGGGCAGGGTACCGGTGATCACCGCCTTCCCTCTGCCGTACCGGTGCATAACCGCCGCTGCCTCTCCGTTATCGTAAACAGCCAGAACCTCCCCGCCATCCAGCCGGAAGCTCTCCCGGAAATAATAGCCCCGGGCCGTCCGGCCCTTCTTATCTGTAAAGGTCACGCTGGAACGGTTCTCCTCCCGTCTGGCCCCTTCCTCCTCGTAAGCGTTGAGGAAGGCAGAGGCGGTGAGGGTTTGCTCCTCCTGGCAGCCGAACACCTGCTCGAACCCATAACCCGGCAGCTTTTCGGCGTGAAGGTTGGTCTCGGCGCAAATCCCTCCCAGCAGGGCCTCTGAGAGCAGCGTTCCGCCCTCGTGAACAAAATCCTTCAGCACGGCCGCCGTCTCTTCGTCCAGATAATAGGGCAGAGGGAGATATACCGCCTCGTACCGGGCCAGCCCCTCCGCCTTAAGCTGATGCTCGGACAGCACATCCACCGGATACTGGGCCTCGTACAGCGCGGTGAAGGCCCCCCACACCGATTGATAATACAGCTCCGTTCCCCCGCTGATTCCCCATAGAAAGGTCTGATTGGCGCTGCTGTTCAGCACCGCAATCCGTCCCGGCCTGGGGAAGGCGGGAAGGAGCCGCGCCGTGTGGGCCTGCAGCACCCGGTTGATCTCCACGGCATAGCCCAGCCAGGGGGTGTCCCCGCCGTCCGGTCGGACCAGTCCCCAGGCCGGGGCCTCATGCCCCAAACTTTCCGGCTTGTACTGCCAGAACAGAAAGCCCTTGACTCCCCGGCTGAACGGGACCAGGATATGGCTTTTGAAATCCTCAAGGGAAGGGATCGCCGGCCGGGCCATGGTGTTGCCCCCCACGGCGTGAATCTCCGCGTTGAGCACCCATTTGTTCCTGGCGGCGGTGGTGGCGGTCACCGCCGGGAAGGGCATACTTCCCACGCTGTTGCCGAACCAATCCATCTCCCGGGCCAGCAGATATTCCTCGCTGCCGGTGTTCATAAAGTTGAAATAAGGCATGGGGACGGTGTGAACCATGACGCTGTGTTCTCCATCGTGGAGACGCACCGCCTTGGCCCGCATATGTAGTTCCTCCGCCAGGGTTTCCCCGAAGAACTCCCGCCAATCCACCATATCGTTGAAGGTGGCGGCGCAGCGGGGCGGTTCGATTTCCTCCCACGCCTGGTAATTCCTGCCCCAGCGGCGGTTGAGGACCTCCAGGCTGCCGTACCTCCGTCTCAGCCACAGAATAAACCGCTCCACCGAATGCGCGCAGTAGCAGACCATGTTTTCCTGGCTGGCTTCCCGCCATATGCCGCAGGTCAGCTCCGGCTCGTTCCAAAGATCCCAGCAAAGGAGGGCGGGATGGCCGGCGTACCGTTTGGCCGCCTCCTCGATGAACCGCCGGCGTATCTCCGCCCCCTCCCGATGATGGTAGCAAGGGCCGGGCGCACCGCCGATCTGCCGATAGGCGGTGGTCTGGGGATACAGCCTGCGGCCGTCGGCGGCGACCATCAGCGAATCCGGATAATCCCGATAAAACCAGGCGGGGGCCACATCGCAGATGATGTTCAAAATCACCCGGAGCCCCAGCCCGCCGCACAGCTCCATCAGCCGATCGATATCCGAAAAGTCGTATGTATCCCGTTTGGGCATATTCCATCGCCATTGTACCCAAAGCTTCACCGTGTTGAAGCCCTTTGAACGCAAGGCTGTCAAATCCCGCTCCCAGTTCTCCGGTCCCGGAGTGGGCGCCCGGTAATACTGCGCGCCAAAGGGGATATAGGTCAGCTCTTTCATGTTGCTTCCTCCGCCTTTTTCCGATTTGTGGATGGATTTCTCTCGGCCCTCTCCGCATCCCGGCGGGACCGTCGCCGGCGCTTTTATTATAAAGGCCTTTTACCATTTGCGCAAGTCGTTTCGCCACGCCGAAAGCGGCCTCTATCGTTTCCGCTCTTGTCATTTCGCCGGCGCCATGATATCGTTATGGGGAAAGCGCCTTTTCCCGCTTGCAGAATCGCCCATGCATTTTCCGGCGTTCTTTATACACAATAAGGATAAAGGAGGCGGCTTATGAAAATTTTGAATTTCGGCTCTCTCAACAGGGATCTGGTTTATACGGTGGACCATGCCGTCCGTCCCGGAGAAACCATCTCCTCCGGCAGTATGGAGCCCTTCTGCGGCGGCAAGGGGCTGAATCAATCCCTGGCTCTGGCCCGGGCGGGCGCGGAGGTGTACCATGCCGGCTGCATAGGCTCCGACGGCAGCGACCTGCTCCGGCTGCTCCAGGACAGCGGGGTGGATACCCGCTACATCCGACGGGTGGACGGCCCCAGCGGCCACGCCATCATCCAGGTGGACGGCCGGGGGCAGAATAGTATTCTGCTGTTCGGCGGCGCCAACCGGCGCATCCCTCCGGAAGCCGTGGAGGATGCCCTGCGGGATTTCGGCGAGGGCGATTGGCTGGTGCTGCAAAATGAAATCAACGGCATCCCCCGGATTATGGAGCGCGCCCATGACCGCGGTATGCGGATCATCCTCAATCCCAGCCCCTTTGACGGCGATATCGCCGCCTATCCGCTGGAAAAGGTGTCCTGGTTCGTCCTCAACGAGATCGAAGGAGAGGCGTTGACCGGGGAAGGCGAGCCGACGGCGATTCTCCGCGCGGCGGCCAAGCGGTTCCCCGGCGCCAAAATACTGTTGACGCTGGGAAAGCGCGGCGCCATGGCCGCGGAAGGCGCCGCCGTGTATACCCACCCCATCTTCCCAACACCGGTGAGGGACACCACCGCCGCCGGGGATACCTTTTTGGGCTACTTCTTTGCGCTGCTGGAGGAGCTGGGGCCTCAGGAGGCCCTGCGCTGGGCCTCCGCCGCCTCCGCTCTGGCCGTTTCGGTTAAGGGCGCGGCCAATTCCATTCCCCGCCGCCGGGAGGTGGCGGATTTTCTGGCACAGCCGCTCTGCTGACTTGTCATTCCGCCGTTTTTGCTCTCTTCTCCGCCGGCCAGACTCGGAAAGGCCGTCCCGGGCGTGCCCTTCCAGCGCACCGGCGGTAATCCCTTCCAATAGGAAAGCCCATAGAGCGGCCGCCCGGGCCGCCGGTCAGTTGGGGGGACCTTGCACCGGGAAATCCGCTGACAGCCCTTTCGTCCTCGCACACAAAGCCCCCCGGAGCCATGGCTCCGGGGGGCTTTGTCTAATTGTTTGGGGAGGGAAGCCATCCCGCTTTTCAAAACGCGGCTCTCAGCCTTCCTCACGGATACGGATGAAACCGACGCGGCGACAGGCGAATGGGGTTCCCGCCGCCTCCACCTCCCCACTCTTGACAGGAATCCGCATATCTGCACGGAAATATCGCTGATATCCTTTTCTGAATCCGGAGTAGACCCCAGGTTGTGCCGGGAAGGGGCAAAAGGCTGACGCCGGAAAACGCAGCCCGGCGGATTATCGTTGATGATCGCTGTGCGTATAGGAAACGGCGGGATGCGGCTCTTCTGGAGGCCGCTCCGGCGGTTGGCCTTCCGCCGGCTTTACCGAAACAAAAACACGCTGGCGGCCAGGAGAAATTGTCCGCTGTAATAAGCGGTGAGGCTGACCGCATCCGCGGCCTTGGAGGATGTGTGGAACAGATTCCATGCCAGCAGCGTATCCGAAAAAACGAACAGCGCCGCCCCCGCGGCCGATAGGAGTCCGCGGCCCCACGCCCCATCCGGCAGCCCGGCCCACAGCGGAACCGCCAGGGAAAGCATAACCGCGATCACCCCGCCATACACACAGTAGGCGGGAAGATCCCTGCCCATTTGGGATACGCTGGGCAGAAACAGGCATACCAGACCGCCCGCCAGCAGCAGGAACGCCGGTATACTCCACGGATTAAGAGGCGGCGCCAGCCGCAGGAAAGCGGCGATATAGGCCAGGTGCCCCATCAGGAAGGCGGCCATCCCGCCCACAAAATGCAGGCACAGCACCACATCCCCCAGGGTGCAGAACAGCAGCCCCGCCAGCAGCCACCAATCCGCCGCCTCTCCGCCCCGCAGACAGCCGACCAGGCAGAGCCCGGCCGCCGACAGGGTGCACGCCGCCTTTACCGCGATGGCCGCCGCCCGGTGGGGGCCGCGCTTCATGCGAAGATACAACGGGTTGAGGACAGCCAGCATCCAGACGGCCACAGCGACCGAAATACCGATCCGCATATTCCCTCCCTCTTCTCCGCATTCGCGCGGGGCGCGTCCCGTGGGGATATCCCTGTTATCCGCCCAACGTGAATGATACATTTTGTTTATTATTTAATGATCTATACGTATCGTATTCTATTCGCCCGCTTTCATGGATTCCACCATGTCGATCTTTTTCAGCTTCCGGATCATCACCAGGTTGACCAGAAGCGAGAAGAAAAGGGTCAGCGCCGCCGCCAGCACATAACTGAGCCAGCCGATGGAGCGGCCGAACATCACCATATCCACCTCCGCCGTCTTCACCACGAAAGCGTGGAGGAAGATGCCGGCCACCAGTCCCACGGCGGTGCCGATTAGGGACAGGATCGCTGTTTCGCGGTAGATATAGGCGGAGACCTCCCGGTCGTAGAAGCCCAGCACCTTGATAGTGGCCAGCTCCTTGGTCCGCTCGGTGATGTTGATGTTGGTGAGGTTATACAGCACCACAAAGGCCAGCAGCCCCGCGCAGACGACGAGCACCATCACGATGTAATCGATGCTCTTGATGGTGTCGGAAAAGCTCTTGCTGATATCGGTGGAGAACTGCGCCGCACTGACATAGCTGGATTTCAGCAGATCCCCCGCCACGGCGGCCCGGTTTTCCGCAGAATCATCCGGCACCTTGGCAATCAGCATGGCGTAGTCCGGCTGTGCGCCGAAAACCTCCTGATAAAGGGAGGGAGACATGTACACATAACCGCTGACATAGTTCTCCACGATCCCCGTCACCTTCACCGAGGCGCGCGCGCCGTCTGCATTCTCCACCTCCACGGTGTCGCCCGCTTGCACCTTCAGGGTTTCGGCCAGCTTTTCGGTCAGCACCGCTCCATCCTGAGACAGCTCCACCTCTTTGCCAGATCGGCGCTCCCGGAGGTTGATGAAGTCCTTCAGCCGTCCCCGCTGCTCAGGGACAAGCAGATAGGCCTCCTGGCTCTTTCCACCGCTGATGACACTGCCGGATTGCTGCTGAACCGGCAGATAATCGGCGATCCGCTCCTTGTCCTCCAGCACCGCCTTGACATCTTCGTCGGTTTCCGGTACCTGGCCGTTTTTCATCGCCACCGTCAAATTGTAAGTGAAAATCTCACCGAACTGCTTATCCACAATGGCGGAGATGGAATCCCGCAGGCCCAATCCGGTCACCAGCAGCGCGGTGCAGCCCGCGATACCCACCACCGTCATCAGGAACCGCTTCTTATACCGGAACAGGTTCCGGGCCGTCACTTTATGGGTGAACTTCAGCCTAGACCAAATAAAGGGAATCCGTTCCAGGAAGACCCGTTTGCCCGCCTTGGGCGCCTTGGGCAGCATCAGCCGGGCCGGCACCTCCATCAGGCTGCCGTAGCAGGCGGAGACGGTGGCGAGCATGGTGCACAGCAGCACCGACAGAGAGGAAAGCAACGCATAGGGCAGATTAAACTGCGTCACCAGCTTGGGCAGCGTATACATAATGCCGTAGCCGCCCCAAATCACCGTGGGCAGAAGCCGGAAGCCCACCAGCAGGCCGAAAATACTGCCTGTAATGGTGGCGGAGCCCGCGTAAACCACATATTTGAACATAATGGCGCCCTTGCTGTAGCCCAGCGCCTTGAGGGTGCCGATCTGCGTGCGCTCCTCCTCGATCATCCGCGTCATGGTGGTAAGGGCCACCAGCGCGGCCACCAGGAAGAAGAACACCGGGAAGATCCGGGCGATGGCCTCCACCTTGTTGGCGTTGCCGTCGAAGCTGGCGTAGCTGACGTTGCTGTCCCGGTCCAGCACATACCATTGGGGAGCGGCCATATCCTCCAGTTGGCTCTCCGCATCCCGGATCTGCCGCCGGGCGTCGGCCAGCTCCTCCTCCGCCTCCTGTTTTCCGGATTCGTATGCCGCCTCGCCCTCGGTCAGCTTCGTCCTGGCGTCCGCCAGTTCCGCCTCCCCGGTTTCCAGATCCTTTTTCGCCTGCTCCAGCTTGGCCTCGTTGTCCTCGATCTCCCGTCGGGCGTCATCTAGCTGGAGCTTGCTTTCATCCAGGGTGGCCTTGGCCTCGTCCAGCCGGCGCTGCGCTTCCTCGAACTGGGCCTCCGCCTCCAAGCGGCCTTCCTCCAGTTGTTTTTCCCCCTCGGCCAGCTTTTTTTCGTTTTCCTCCACCTGCTGCAGGCCGTCGTTGTATTCCTGGAGACCGGCGTTGTATTGCTCTTCTATGGGCTGCAGCTCCGCCAGCGCCTTATCCGCCTGCTCCTGGGTGATGAGCCCGCTGTCAAGGCTTTGCTGAATCGCGCTTTTAGCGGCATCCAGCATGGTCTTGTAGCTGTCCAACTGGGCTTTCGCGCTGTCCAGTTGTTCCTTGGCGGACGCAAGCTCCTGCTTGCCCGTATATATCTGCCATTGGCTTTCCTGCATCTGGAAGCGATAATCGTTCTTCTTGTCGGAAAGCTGCTGCACCCCGTCCCGCCAAGCCTCCCGGCCGGCGTTGTAGTCCGCCAGGCCCTGCTCATAGGCCTTGCGGCCCTCCTCCAAACCCCGCTCTCCATCGATGATCTGCTGGCGGCCCTCCTCCAGCTCTCTTTCCCCGTCGGCGATCTGCCGCCGGGCGTCCTCCAGCTCGGCGGCCGCCTCCTGAAGCCGGCGGTCGCTTTCCGCCTTGCCCTCTTCATACTGCTTCCTGGCGTCGTCCAGCTTTTCGTTGGCCTCGGCCATCACCTTGTCGTACCGCACCATCACCTGGGTTTCCCCCAAGGTCTCCAGCGCGTCCGCCACCGGTTGGACGGTATTCTTATAGGCCTCGGTGAAGGTCTGCTTTTCCTTGGCCTCCTTCACCGTCACAAAAGCGTCGGTATATACCTCCAGGCAGAAACTGTCCTCCACGGTATAAGCGATCAAATCGACCTGGCCGTCCCCGATATTGCTGGTTTCCCGCTCGATGGACATGTAATAGGCGCTTGTGACCACGCCCACCACCGTAAAGGAATCCACGGCCAGGGTGCCGCTGAGGTCCGCGTTGTCGGGGGAAAGACGGACGGTATCCCCGACGGAAACGGGATTGCCGCCCATGACGGCTTCCTTCACCACGCATTCCCCCGCCTTTTCCGGCAGGCGGCCCTCTATCAGCTCCACCCGATTCAGATAGGCCTCCTCCTCCCCGCCGAAGGGGAGGCTGTGGATACGGGTCAGCAGGGTGCTGTCCCCCTCCGAAACCAGCAGCGCATCCGCCGAATAGGCGGGCATGACGTCCGCGACTCCCGCCGTGTTCCGGATGACGGCGATGTCCTCCTCGGCCAGACCCACGGTGGAAAGCACCCGGATATCCATCAGGTTGGTTTCATCGTAGTACCGGTCGGCGGATATCCGCATATCCGGGGTGGTGGCCAGAAGTCCCGCAAGGAACCCGACACCCAGCGCGGAAATGGCGAAAATCGCCAGAAACCGGCTGATGCTCTGCCGGATCTCCCGAAAAACTACCTTTGTGTAGGATTTCTTCACAGCTACCACTCAATCCTTTCCACCGGAGTGGGATCGGTATTCAGCTCGGAGGAAACCACCGTTCCGCTCTTGATATGGATAACCCGGTCGGCCATAGCGGTCAGCGCCTGGTTATGGGTAATCACGATCACCGTGCGGCCGGTATTCCGGCAGGTATCCTGCAGCAGCTTCAGCACCGCCTTGCCGGTGTTGTAGTCCAGCGCGCCGGTGGGCTCGTCGCACAGCAAAATTTTCGGATTTTTGGCCAACGCCCGGGCGATGGACACCCGCTGCTGCTCGCCGCCGGAAAGCTGGGCGGGAAAATTCTGCATCCGTTCTCCCAGCCCCACCTGCTCCAGGGTGCGGCGGGCGTCCAGGGGCTCGCGGCAGATCTCCGCGGCCAGCTCCACGTTTTCCAGCGCCGTCAGATTTTGCACCAGATTGTAAAACTGGAAGACGAACCCCACGTCATACCGCCGATACTGGGTCAGTTGCTTCTGATTATAACGGCTGATCTCATTGCCGTCCAACCAGATGGAGCCCTCGTCGCAGGTATCCATGCCGCCCAGCATATTCAGCACCGTGGTCTTGCCCGCGCCGCTGGGCCCGACGATCACGGCGAATTCTCCCTTTTCAATTTCAAAGCTCACCTGATTGGCGGCGGCGATTTTGTGCTCGCCCATCTGGTAAAATTTGGAGACGTTTTCAAAGGTGACAAAGCTCATGGAATCACACCTTCACTCATAATGATTTCATTGTACCGCGCGTCGGCCCGGAAGGTGTGAATACAAAGAAAATTTTTATCGCTCTGCGCCAATCCTTTATCTCCTGGCTAACCCTCACCATTCCTCCTTCTCTCTCCTTCTCTTTTCCCGCGCCGGTTCAGCGAGGGGAGGCTTTGACGCACGGCCCGGGCCGCCCCTGTTCCGGTTTCCCCAGAAAAAAGGCCCCGCCGGGAAGCAGCTCCGTTTTACCTCGTGAAGAGATATACCGATTTTGGCTCTTTTAAACGGCCAAGTTGATAACCGTCAGCCCCTTCTTTTGGGCGTATTCCACCGTATACGCGGTACCTCCGGAGCGCTCGGCCAAATAACAAATACAATAGCGGCTGTCATCCACCAGGCGACGATTGCGTTTATGCATACAGCCGCTAACGTACTCATCCGACGTATACACATACCGGTCGCAAGCTTTTTGGATGATTTCATAGATGGCCTTATCCGCTTGGCTCCAACCACGGGTTTGGGTTTTACAGGGGAGAACAAGGATAAGCTTGATTAACGGATAGTCTTTTTTCAGCTCCAGCACGGCACGGGCCGCCATGGTATCAAAGCCTAAGGCCCCGCCGGCCTCGAAATAGACAACGCCTCGATGAATCAGGGCTGTTATCTCCGCCTTCAGCCGTTGGGCAATCCTCTCGTATTGTTCGGGTGGTATTTTTCTGTGTCCCGTAAAGCAGCAGGTTTGTTTTTTCATAGCAGCGCCTCCTTGTAATCTAAAATGTATTCGAAATTTAACTCTATTTTTAGAATACAACAAAGCCTATACTGATGGCAAGAGGTGAAGGAGACGATGGCGGATTTTGTTCCCAAGCAATACAAAAAAGAGCCGATTACCGTGCGGATAGATTTTGAAAAGCTGGAAAAGATGGATAAAATGGCCGCGAGATACAATATAAGCAGAAGCGAGTTTATCAATCAGTGTATCGACTACGCCCTTGACCATCTGCCCGACTTAAAAAAACAAGCTGACGAAGGATAACCTCCTCTCGTCAGCTTGTTTTTTATCGATATTTCCATCGCTTGGCGCGAATGGGATCAGCCGGAGGCAGCGCCTCGTCCGTTTGCCCAGGCCTGCACCAGGCCGCTTTCGCAAACGTCAGGGCTTTCGCGGCGCGTTTTATTCTTTCAGCAGGCCTTCCACCGCGTCCGCCGCGCCGTCCAGCTCCTCGCAGATCACCCGTTCGATCTCGCCGCTGTCGCACAGCCGGGCCACCTGCTCATCCATGGGCAGCTTGGCCAGCACGGAAACCCCCATCTCCTCCGCCGCCTTTTCCAGGCCGCTGCCGTCACCGAACAGCGGGATCAGCTTGCCGCAATCCGGACATTTGACGCTGCTCATGTTTTCCACCAGTCCCAGCACGGGGATGTGGAGCATCTGCGCCATCTTGTGGGCCTTGCTCACCACCATCTGCACCAGGGATTGGGGGGTGGAGACGATTACCGCGCCGTCCAGCGGGATAGACTGATACAGCGTCAGCGGAATATCCCCGGTTCCGGGGGGCATATCGATGAACAGCACGTCCAGCTCACCCCAGGCCACATCGGTCCAGAACTGGGTCACCGCGCCGGCCAGCACCGGGCCCCGCCAGATCACCGGCTGATCCTCATTCTCCAGCAGCAGGTTGATGGACATCACCTTGATGCCCATGTGGGTCTCCTCCGGCATGATCCCCATGGCGCTGCCCCGGGCCTTCCGGGTGATGCCGAAGGCCTTGGGGATGGAGGGACCGGTGATATCCGCGTCCAAAACCCCCACCTTGTAGCCCCGGCGGGCCATCAGCACCGCCAACATGGCGGTTACGGAGGATTTCCCCACCCCTCCCTTGCCGCTGGATACCGCTACCACCCGTTTGATCTGGCTGTACTCGTTGAGCTGCGCCCGCAGATCCTTCTCTTCGCAGGCCTGTCCGCAGCTCTCGCAATCGTGGTTGCACGTCTCGCTCATTGTCCTTCGTCCTTTCCTCATCCATAACAAAAGGCACCCGCCCGACGTGCGGATACCTTCTGCTTATGTCGAATGATCGCTTTCTCCTCCCGATCAGGCGGAAATCAAGCGGATTTTTCCTCCGCCGTGATGGCGGGATTGGCGCCCTCCCGCACGTCCTTGGATTCCAGGACGCAGCTAACGGTTTTCACCAGCACCCGCACGTCCGTGCGAAAGGAGAGCATCTGAACATATTCCGCATCCAGCCGGGCTTTTTCCGCCACTGTGACATTGTCCCTGCCGTTGACCTGCGCCCAGCCGGTGAGGCCGGGCCGTACCAGGCAGGAACGATTCTTCGTGCGGAGATCCAGCAGATCCGTCTCGGTCAGCACCACCGGGCGGGGCCCCACAAAGCTCATATCCCCCTTGAGGATGTTGATGAGCTGGGGCAGTTCGTCCAGGCTGAGCTTGCGCATGATCCTCCCGGTCCGGGAGATGTAGCCTTCCGCGCCCTGCAGCTTGTGGGTGGCTACATTGGCCGGAGCGTCCGAACTCATGGTGCGGATTTTCAGCATTTTGAAGGGGCGGTTGAATCGTCCCATCCGCTCCTGTACAAATACGGGGGAACTTTTGGTATCCAGCGCGGCTATGGCCATCAGAATCAAAAACAGGGGTGACAACGCAACAAGGAATACAATGGAGAACACTATATCCAATGAACGCTTGGCAACAGCATATCCTCGTTTTTGTTTCTGAAAGGCGCGATAGTAATAGCTCATGGGTAGAATCTTTTCCATGGCGGTATCGCCTCCCTTTGACGTGACAACACTCTATAGCATCATGATCGTATTTTTCCCACAATTGGCCAGTTTAAAACCGGCGGTCCCCAGGTACTGAACTGCATTATACTATCCTATTTCACAAAAATCAAGTTTCATTTTTGTAATCTGGATGAAATTTCGTGTTCACAAATCCGATTTGGCCTGACAAAATCCTTGTAAAATGCCGGTTAAGAAGGCATCGCGGGCTTTGAGCAAAGTCCAGAAATAGGGTTTATAGACAGGGACGGAGCGGGAATACTACAAACAGGATCCCTGAAGGAGGACAAGGCGGTGAAAAATTGGTATAAACCGGTAAAAAGGGCGGCGGACCTGGCGGGAGCCCTGCTGCTGATGGGGATATTATCTCCCCTTTTCCTCCTGATTATGCTTGCCATCGCCGTGGATTCCGAGGGCGGGGTGCTGTTTGCCCAATCCCGAATGGGGAAGGACGGACGCCCCTTTATTATATTCAAGTTCCGCACCATGTATCCCCAGGCGCCGGCGGACACCCCCACCGGCGCGCTGGACGATCCCTCCCGGCATATCACGCCAGTGGGCCGTTTTCTGCGGCGTACCAGTCTGGATGAGCTGCCTCAGCTTTTCAACATCCTCAAGGGGGATATGAGTTTTATCGGCCCCCGCCCGGTGGTGCTGGCGGAGCGGGCGCTGATCGGTCTGCGCCGGGCAAAGGGTGCGGACCGGGTACGGCCGGGCATCACCGGTCTGGCTCAGGTACAGGGAAGGGACGAGGTCCCGGCCCGTCGCAAGGCCTGCTACGATGCCTACTATGCCCGGCATATGGGGCCCGGCCTGGACGCCTGGATTTTTATGCGGACCTTTCGCTGTGTGTTCACCGGCGAGGGGATGCGGGAAGGCGCGGCCCCCCGGACCGCCAGGCAATGGCAGAGAACCGCCCGGCGGCGCTACCGGCCCTGAGCGGCCGCCGGATCACCCCGGAAACCGGGCATACATATCATTCGCCGCCCCAAAAGCCTTCTTTCCCGCCCGGCGGACAGGACGTCAGGGAGGATCCCTCTATCTTAATTGTGATGAAAGCCAAATTCGCTGTCCCTAATATTTCTCAAGCAATCCGCAAACATCCCCGCGGTATTCTCTGGTTGTCCGGCGGGGAAGGAGGCTTGATCCCCCCGGAAAATCCTACTGTATAAAAGGAGCGATCCTGTATGAAGGACACCCCAAACACTGCCAGTTTCATCGGCTACGAGTATAAAAGCCTGACGGTAAACCGCCGGATGAAGTCCGTCTACGCCGACGGCTACCAAAATTTCGGCTGGAAGCTGGAGGACGTTTCTGCTCCCCCTGACGGCGGGCGGCGCCCTTTCCATGAAATTCAAGCGCGACCGCAAGATCCGCAACAAAGCGGAACTGACCAGGCTGCAGCGCCAATTTGAAGCCTGCGCCGACGAGATTGTGGAGCTGGAACGCTCCAAAACGGTCGCCGCCTCCATCACGGCCTATATCATAGGACTGATAGGCACCGCCTTCATGGCCGGCTCGGTCTTCGCAGTCACGGCGGAGCCGCCCCGCGCGGCGCTGTGCGCCATCCTCGCGGTCCCAGGGTTCATCGGCTGGATCCTTCCCTATTTCTGCTACCGCGCCATCCGCCGGAGAAAAACGAACCGTCTTTCCCCCCTGATCGAGAAAAAATACGACGAGCTATATGACGTATGCGAAAAGGCCAACGGCCTGCTGGGTGGAGAGTGATGGAGGACGGAGGAAGGGCGGACGCCGGATTGAAGGGAAAAATAGCCGCATATAAGAAACGATATTGGGGGAATTACCACGACCGCACCCTGACGGCCTCCCATATCTCCTTCGTAATCAACGCGTTGATCGGCGTCGGCAAGCTGATCCTCGGATTGGCGGTACGGTCGCCGTGGTTTATCGCCACCGCCGTTTATTATCTGCTTTTATGCGCAGCAAGGGGCGAGGCGCTGCGGCAATATCGGAAGGCCGGGGCCAAGGCGTCTCCCTCGGCACGATTCCGCCGCCAGCGCCGGGTTTACCAGCGGGGCGGCGGGTTTATCTGTCTGCTGGCGATATCCTATTTTCTGGTTTGTCTGCGTATGTATACTGCCGGCGATCACAGCCGCTACCCCTATTACATCCTATATGGCGTGGCCGCTGCGGCTTTCTACAAAATCGGCATGGCCATCTACGGCATCGTCATCACCGGCAGAATGAAAAACCCGCTTCTCTCCACATTAAAGGCCATCAGCCTGGTGGATGCCTGCGTTTCCATCGTCGCGGTGCAATGCGCCCTGCTGGTAATGAATGAGTCCCCGATGGCGACCGCCAGCAGCGCCCTGCTCGGCATGGGCTGTAGCCTGCTGTTTCTCGGCTTCGGCCTGTTTATGCTGCTGCGCAGGCGCCTTCCCTCCCCGGCCGAGAACAGCGAGGCGGAAAAGTAGGTCGATCTTCTATATCTGTTCCAGCGGGCCGCCGGCCTCGTAGATGCGGTAAAAGGCGCCGCGGATATGCAGCAGGGCCACGTTGTTCCAATAGGGGTGCAATCCGTTCAGGTAATACGGGTGGACAACCCGGCGGGTAAAGAGATTCCCCCCCAGCAATCCTTCGCTGTTTGTGGCGACATATAGGACGGACCGGCGATCGTCGTAAGGGTGGGGAACCACCTGCATGGCTATATATTCCCCTGTCAACGTCTGTTCCTGACAGACCACCCCCCCTTCCCCGCATTCCATCCAAAGCCTGTTCCGTATCCGCTGGGCATAGGGGTTCCCGCCGCCGCTGTCCAGGATGATCAGATTGTGGCTGAATATCCCCGCCGGCGCCTCCCCGGCCCGATAAATGGGATACTCCACCGCGATGTCCCCGCCGCCTCCGTTGGTATGGGGCCGGGAGAAAGCTTCCGCCGCCTTCCGCAGCGCCTCGGACGGCTCGTCCGGCAGCAGAATCCGCAGACTGTCCTGATAAACGTCCAGAATCCCCGTCCCCTTCCGGTAATCCGGCCGGGGCTCCTGCGCACAAATCCTCCAGGTCTTTCCCCTGCGCAGAATCACCTGCCGCTTCTCATACCCCTCCATATGCAGCCTCACCTTGTTCACCACGATATCCAGGCTTTTCCGGTCCGCCTCCGGCGGCAGGGTCAGGGTGACCCCGTCGCTCCCCCGGACCCTCAGCTCGATATGGGAAGGGGACGCCAGGGTCGCCTCCACCGCGGCCGTCCGCCGGCCGAAAGCAATCCCATGCAGCCGGACCCAGAAGCTCTCCAAAAACCGGTTGCGCTGGGTGGTGAAATGGATGTGCCGCGGAAAGGGATCCCGCCGCGCCTGAAACAGGGATGCCAGCATATCCCGGTGGTGATGATGATAATTGAAATGATGGTGCAGCATCTCCTCATAATCCTGCTGATGGTAATTCCCGTATGCCGTCAGCGCGTTTTTGACTTCGTTCTTGTGCCCGGCGAAAACAAGGTCCTTTCCGGATACGAAGGTGTAAGTCGGGGTGTTGGAGAGATTGCGGATGGTCTTCATCTGCGGATAACCGATCACGGGGCTGATGGCGGCCGCTAAATGGGGGATATTCTGCGCCAGGGCATAGGTGGCGTATCCGCCGTTGGATCTGCCGATGACGTACACCCGGTTTTCATCTATCCGGAACTTGCCGCCGATCCATCGCCAGATCTCCATAATACTGGCATATCCCGCATAGCTGCCCCCGGTAAAGCCCCGGCCGGTGACGTCGAAGCACAGGCAGCGCTCGGGCAGATTTTTTTCATCCAGCTCGTCGCAATAGGTTCCTTCATTCTCTGTCGCCAGGATCAGCAACGCCGGATAAGCCTGGGCCGGATCGTAATCCGCCGGCAGGTAAGCGCCGATGCGAACGATGCGATTGTCCAAAACGGAGCGGATATAAAAATCCCGCTTCCCCGGCTTCATCCACTCATCCGGGGTATACAGCCCCTTTTTCACCCGTTCCAGATGTTCCCGGATCCGGTAAGCGTTCAGCAACTGCTGCAGCGTGTTTTCCGCCATCCCGTAAATCTCATGGCGCTCCAGCAGATGGCTGTGATATGGCTCCAGCCAACCGGGCAGTTCCCAGGTGAGCGCCTTCGCCTCCTCATACAGCCGCTGGGCGGCCGGCCGGTAATCCGTCAGCAGCAGCGGCACATCGTAATGGCTGTCCTCCCCCTCCTTTTTGCGAAACCGGCACCGAATCCACTCGTTGCGCAGCGGCTCCGCGCTGAGAGAGCGCAGCTCTCCCACCTCCAGCGTCACCGGTTCGTTGAGGCGGGCGGGAATACCCCGGCGTACCACGCCCGCCGCACTGTCGATGATGTCGATCTCGTAATCCCGCTCATATTTTCCCGAGCCGGAAAACATCATCAGGGTGTGGGTCGCTCCCTCCAGATCGAAGAGGGGGTCGGTGCGCACCTCCAGCACCGGATCCAAGTGAAACAAACCTCCCATTCTGGAGAGGGCTTTAAAGTCATTGCTCATTTCGAATCTGTAATCCAATAGTTGCAGAAAAACAGAATGGTATCCCGGGGCAGAATAAAATTCCAGCAGAATATGATTGGCTCCCTTTTCCAGATCCGCCGATACATAATATTGCTTCTGCCAGTCAAAGGTCTGGATCAGCACCGCTTTCTTGTTGACCCACAGCCTGCCACGGGGCGAGAAAAAGGCATTGATGATACATTTCCTTTTTCTACAACTGTATACTTTCGCATACAACCACGTCCGCCGCCCCATGTTCATCTGCTGAAAGGAATGAAATAGCTCCCGCCTTGCATCGGCTCCATCCTGATGCTCTATCATCTCCGTTATCTTCTGATCCATCACGTTTTCAAATATTTCGTGTTCATCTTTTACATGATCGTCGCTCTCCAGCACCACAAATTCCGTCAGCAGCAACGGCTTCTTCCCAAATGTATATCCCCGGTATCCTTCCATCATATTCTCCTTCCCGCGTCTCTCAGCTTGTTCGCCTGTTCCCGTAAGATTCCTCCCGGCCCCTCTCCCTTCATCGAATCTCTCTCAACGGCGCTCCCCATTCGTAAACCCCATGAAAGCGCTCCGGCGTCATGACCAAGGCCTCGTTATTCCAGTAAAGATGCAGATCCTCCAGATTACTCGGCAATATCACTCTTCTCAGGAACAAGTTATTCCGAAAGGCGGCCCAGTCGTTGCTGCAGATCCACACCACGCTCTGTTCCGGCTGCAGCGGATGATCTATTCTCTGCAGGACGCAATAAGGGCCTTCATAAAATACCTTCCCATAGCCAAATCCCCGTTCCGTACACAAAATCGGCCAGGATCGCCGGTATGCAGCCAGACGCTCGCTGCGGCTATGGATATCGTCCAATACTATGTAGCCGCCGCCTTCCCGCATCCCCTGCCACTCCTCCAGAAGAACCACCGGATAGGCGACCGCCAGATCCGGCGTATAGCCGTTACATACCGGCCTGGAAAAGCTCTTCGCAATACAAAGTAGCGCCGGATCGCCTGCCACGACCGTCAGCGGGGCATAGTAAACGTCCAGCAGGCCTATTCCCTTTTTGCCCTGCGGTGCGGGCTGCCTATCGTCCGGCTGCCAGCCGGACGGCGTCCTGGACAAATGCACGCTGGAACTTCCGGCCGGAAACAGCCGGATCTCCTGACGGTTGATGCGAAGGAGAACGCTTTCTTTATCCCGCAGTCCGGGCGGCAGTTCCGCCGTCAGTCCGTCCGCATTCCTGCAGCGGATCTCCAGCCCGTAATCGGTGATGGCCGCGCGGATCGTCGCTTCTTTTTTCCCGAAACGGATCCCGTCCAGCTTGATCCAATACGCCTGCAGATGCCGATGATCCCTGGTTTTATAATAGATGGTGCTTGGAAAAGGGTCCCGTCTCTTTTTCAGCATATAGCTCAAGGTGTCCCGTTTGGCCAGCAGCGTCTGGAAATCCATGTGGTAGTAATTGAGGGCTTCTGCTTCTATCAGGCCGGGCAGCCGCCGGTACCATCGCTGAATGCACCGGTTATAGATCCGGGGCATTTGGTCTTCATGGGAAAAAGCGGTTATCACATTCACATGAAGAAGATTTCCCAGAAATCTGCTGTTCTGCATACCGGCCAGAGGGATGATTCCGGCGAACAGATGAGGATACATCTGGGCCAAATGCCAGGCGGCGCAGGCGCCGTTGGAATAGCCGGTAAGATAAATCCGCTCCTCATCGACGGAAAACTGCCGTTTGAGCTGTTCGATCTGTTCCAGCAGCGCCGCCTCGCCGATGTGGTTTCCCATAGTGATCCCCTTGGGCGTTATATCCGCGAAGATAACCCCCTCCTCCCGAAAGGGGGCGAAGGACAGACAGTTAACCGTATAATACAAAACCGAAATCGTCAGAAACAAAGGATATTTTTTCTCCGGCGTATAGCCTTCCGGCAGCAAATAATAACAGTGCTCCGACCGGCCGTCCAGAGCGGAGACGTACAGCAGTTCGTTGCCCAGCCTTGTGATGGATTTGCCGCGCCGATAATCCCGCATGAGTGCATAGACGCCATAACCGGAGGAGTAGAAAAAGGCCGGGTTTATGCTGTAATCCTCCTTATTCAATTCCGGCAGCATCTCTTCGATCTTCAGCCGCGCGATTTCCGGAAGTCCCTCACGGGTCAGAAGCGCCTCCGCTTCCCTGGCCACCGCGCGGGTTTCCTCATCGTGATTGCGGCAGATCATCGGACTGGTGAGGGTATGCAGGTATCCTGCGGTATCCCTCAGTTTCATTTCCACCTGATAAAAATCCGGTCCTGGGAACAATTCCGGCGGGAATTGCGCGGTGTCAATCACTATTTCTTCAAAGAATCCTCCGGTCAGAGTCTGAAACACGCGTCCCTCCTGGTTCACCACCCGGATACTCAGGCGGCTCGCCGGATCAATATGCCAGCGGTCCTTCGGCCAGATGAGAAGCCTTTTCAATCCTCCATTAAAAAAGACTTCCCCATTCGTCGCGAAGGAAAACGCCTTGTTGACGAATATATAGGATTGATACAGCCGGGAGGAAAAGCCCGGACGGCTCTCTGCCCTCGCATCGTACAGTCCTAAAGCCACCGTGTGGATCCGATTCTCTTCTGTTTCGAACTCAAAAATATTTTCTCCTTTTTTCAGGTCGACAATGATATAATCATCCAAAAACAAATGGTGAATCGCCACCAGTTCCCGGTTGAGCCACAGCCTGCAGGGCGCGGCAAAAACGGCCGTGAGAAACACCGGCATATCCTCCGGGCAGACAATGCGGCAGGACAAATAATAGGCCGTTGGGCTCGGAAACACCGGTAATTGTACCGCACCGGATATCGTCACCGGTTCCGCGTATTCCTGTTTGCGCTCCGGGGAATATCCTTCGGAAAAGTTAACCACCGTTTCTTTCTTTCGTCTATAATGCAGCCGCATCTGTGCGACTCGAATAATCGATCCGGTAAAAACAAGGGAGTTATCCATGTATCGGCTCCTTCTATCCATAGTGATTTTCTTCCTCCTAGCGTAACACGCCGTTCCTCCTTCTTCCATGTGCGGCAGCCTCTCTCGTGCAGCGCCTCTGTTTAGTTCCGACAGGCAAGGACCGGAAAACCGTATGGATTTTCTCTCTTTCCAGGGCTCTGCACGGAGAGGAAATATCCGCTTTTTCATCGATCAAAAGCAACTGCGGCTCTACAATGCTTTTAACAGTAGTTATATATTCCGCCGATAAGTACGAAGACGGCAACCCCTCTGCCCAGGCACTCCCTTCGCACCTGTGGCGGGAAGGCGGCCCTTCGCCGCCTTATGGCAGGACCGCCGGACCAGCGGAGCTTATGGAATAACCCTCGCCGGCAAAGCCAGTGGTATTCCGCAAACGGCAGAGCCTTATGCCCCCCGCGTCCGCGCCAAAGATATATGTAGTTTCCGACAAATGACTTCTCGATGCAGGAAAGGCGCGAAGGGAGTCCCCTCGCGCCTTTCTTCCCGCGTCCTCAACGGCGGGGCTGTTCCTTTTCATAAGCGACCAGCACAATCTCCCGCTCGGTCAATTGCCCCAAATCTTTTTCCGCCTGCCGGAGCTTGTCCAACTGCTTCGGCTCCATTTGGGCGTAGTGATAGGCTTTCTCTTCCATGTCTCCGTCTCCCTACAGGAATTTCTTGAGCTGCTCCAGATTCCGCTCCTCGGTTTTCAGCAGCTTCTGGCCCAGCGCCAGCACCGCGCCGTCCGCATCGCCGTATTCCCTCAGCTTCTGGGTGATTTCGATAATGCCCATGTTGCTGCCCTGCATCATCATCTCCGCCAGATGGGAGGAGGTCTTATCGATCATGGTATTCATGTTGACGGAGAGATAACTGGATATCTTCGCCATGGCGCCGATGCCCTTGGCTTCCTGGTGCTCCTCCCGGGCCATGGAGGCCGCGGCCTCACAGATTTCCTGGTACTCCCGCAGCTGGGAGAGTATCACCTCGCGAAAGGATGCATCCTCGCACACCTCCAGCAGTTGAGGCAGAGTCTGTTTGCCCATCTCTGCATTTTTGTAGATAAAATTGAGAAGCTCCACATTGGTATTGACGGCGGCTGCGCCCATTTTCTATCACACCTTTCCTGTTTTCCCCCTTAGTATGGCGCGTTTTCCGCCAGATATGCGACGCCTGACCCAACAAAAAAAGGCTGGCCGGAGACGATCCCCGGCAAGCCTTTTTAACAGATACACAGCCCGCGGCAATTAACGATAATCCTCCACATCGAACGCCCGGTCCCGATAATAGTATTGCCGGTCCTCCTCGGTGATTTCCCGCAGCACCCGGCAGGGATTGCCCGCAGCGACCCGATTATCCGGAATATCCCTGGTGACCACGCTGCCCGCGCCGATCACCACATTGCTGCCGATGGAGACGCCGGGAAGGATCACCGCGCTGCCGCCGATCCAGACATTGTCCCCGATGGTGACGGGGATCCCGTATTCATATCCCGTATTTCGGCTGTCGGGATGAAGGGGATGCCCCGCGGTATAGATAGAGACATTGGGGGCGATCATCGCATTTTTCCCGATTACCACCTTCGCCACATCCAGAATCGTCAAATTATAGTTGGCGAAAAAGTTCTCCCCCACCTCGATGTTGGCGCCGTAATCGCAATGAAGGGGAGCCTCCGCGAACACCCGCTCGCCGGTTTTACCGAAAATCTCTTTCAGCAGGGCGGGCACCCGCTCCCGCTCCTCCGGCGGCAGCAGATTGAACCGGTACAGCTTTTCCCGGCAGGCGGCCCGCTCCTCCTCCAGACCGTCCATCCAGGCCTTATAAGGCAGGCCCGCCAGCATCCGTTCCTTTTGATTCATTCCAGTCTCTCCTATCGGTTCCCTATTCCGCCCGGCATGGAAACGTCCGCAGTGGGCGGCGACAGCGGGCTACCCCTACACTACAAATCCAAAATGCGGGCGATGACGGCGTTGGACAGCAGAAAGCCCTCCCTGGTCAGGCGGATCCCTTCGCTATCACAGGTCACCAAACGGCCGGGCAGGGCGGCGGCCCGCCTTCTCCACGCCGCCGGCAGGGGCCGTCCGAAGCGCCGTCGGAAGGCCGCCTCTTCCACGCCCCGCGTCAGCCGCAGCCGCAGCAGGAGGTATTCCTCCTCCCCGCCGCTGGGCAGCCGCAGATCCGGCTCCTCCTCCAAAGGGCGTTGCCCCTTCAGAAACGCTTCCACGTCCGGAGGATAGAAAAAGCGGCGGCCGTCCAAAAAGGAATGGGCGGCCGGGCCGATCCCCAGATAAGGCTCGCCGTTCCAGTATTTCCTGTTATGGCGGCTGGAAAAACCGGGTTTGGCAAAATTGGAAATCTCATATTGGGCAAAGCCCGCCTTTTCCAACGCCTCGCAGGCGGCGAGATACAGCCGCGCGCAGCCTTCCTCGTCCGGGAGCCGCAGATCACTCCGGCGACCGAAGGGCGTCCCCGGCTCGATCTTCAGCAGATAGGCGGAAACGTGCGCCGCGCCCAGTTCGGCGCATACGGCGGCGCTGCGCGCCACCGCGGCGGGGGTCTGCCCCTCCAGGCCCAGCATCATATCCAGGGAGAGATTCTGTATCCCCGCCTTCCGCGCAGCCTCCGCCGCCGCCAGCACCTGATCCGGCGTATGGCGACGGCCAAGCCAGCGCAGCTCCTCCCTGTCGGCGGACTGCATCCCCAGCGACAGCCGGTTGCCGCCGGCGGCGGCAAAACACTGCAGCGTTTCCTCCAACTCGTCGGCGGGATTGGCTTCCAGGGTGATTTCCGCCTCCTCCAGGCCAAAAACTTCCCTTGCCTGCTCCAGTATGCGCTGCAGCCGCCTGCCGCCCAGCAGAGAAGGGGTGCCGCCGCCGAAATAGAGGGTATCCGCCCTCTCCCGCCGCCGGCCGCCCCATTCCCGCAGGCTGCGGCAGACCGCGTCGGTGTACCGGTCCATCCCTTCCTCCGTAGGCGGCCCGGAATAAAAATCACAGTACGGGCATTTGGACAGGCAAAAGGGCACATGGATATACAAGCCTATCGCCATTCCTCTCACCTCCCGCGGCCTGGGGCCGTCACTACAAGGGCTTCGCCCGCCTTGCCGGCTAAAATCGGCCGGCCGCTCCGGCGCGCCGCCCATAAAGCGGCGGAGGACGGAAGCAGACGGCGCTATCGGTCATTTACCCTCCGGTTCAACCGGGGGATTTTTCTTGCCTGCCTGGCAGCAAAGAAAAGGGGGCGGGGATCCTCCTCCCCGCCCCCGGTTTCTTTACAGTGCGGCGACCACCGCTTCGCCCATGGCGGCGGTGCCCACCTTGGTGGTGCCTTCGGTATAGATATCCGGCGTGCGCACGCCGTCGTCCAGCACCTTCTCCACCGCGGTCTCGATGGCGTCGGCAGCGGCCGTTTCATCCAAGGAATACCGCAGCATCATCGCACCGGAAAGGATGGTGGCCAGCGGATTGGCGATCCCCTTGCCGGCGATATCCGGCGCGGACCCGTGGATCGGCTCATACAGGCCCCGCTTGCCCTCGCCCAGGGAGGCGGAAGCCAGCATCCCGATGGAACCGGCCACCTGAGAAGCCTCGTCCGACAGGATGTCCCCGAAAATATTGGATGCCAGCATAACGTCAAACTGCTTGGGATTGCGCACCAGTTGCATGGCGGCGTTGTCGATATACAGATGGTTGAGCTCCACATCCGGATACTCCTGCGCCACCCGCAGGACGGTTTCCCGCCACAGCCGGGAGGATTCCAGCACGTTGGCCTTATCGATATTGGTCACCTTTTTGTTCCGTTTCCGGGCGGAATCAAAGGCCACCCGGGCGATGCGCTCCACCTCTTTGACGGTGTACATCTCGGTATCGAAGGCGGCCTCCACCCCGTCCACCGTTTTGCGGCCCCGTTCGCCGAAATAGATGCCGCCGGTCAGCTCCCGCACCACCATGATGTCCATACTGTCGCCGATGATATCCTCCCGCAGGGGGCAGGCGCTTTTCAGGGGGCCGTAGATCTTGGCGGGGCGAAGATTGGCGAAAAGGCCCAGCGCCGCCCGGATGCCCAGCAGGCCGGCCTCAGGCCGGAGGTTTCCCGGCAGGGTATCCCATTTCGCGCCGCCCACCGCGCCCAGCAGCACCGCATCGGAGGCAAGGCAGGTATCCACCGTTTCCTTGGGCAGGGGGACGCCGGTGGCGTCGATGGCGCAGCCGCCCATGAGCGCATCCGTGTAGTGCAGCTTATAGCCGAACTTTTCCCCCGCGGCGTCCAGCACCCGGACGGCCTCGGCCACGATCTCCGGGCCGATGCCGTCGCCGCGCAGCAGCGTGATGTTGTATGACTTCATAAACCAATCTGTCCTTTCTTGAGGCTCCGCGCCCACGGGACGCAGGGCCATGAAATCGTAATCGGCGGGCTGTCCCGCTACTGATGAAAACGCGCCAAAAAGGCACGGGTGCGATCGCTTTGAGGATTCTCGATGACCTGACGGGGCTCTCCCTCCTCCACGATGACGCCGCCGTCCATGAAGATCACCCGGTCGGACACGTCCCGGGCGAAAGCCATCTCATGGGTGACCACCACCATGGTCATATGCTCCTCCGCCAGGGTGCGGATGACCTTGAGAATCTCCCCGGTCAGCTCCGGATCCAGAGCGGAGGTGGGCTCGTCGAAGAAAAGGATATCCGGATGCATGGCCAGGGCCCGGGCGATGGCCACCCGCTGCTGCTGTCCGCCGGACAGCTCGCAGGGATAGGCGTCGGCCTTATCCGAAAGCCCCACCTTCCGCAGCAAAGCCATGGCCTCCTCCCTGGCCTGGATCTTCTCCCGGCCCAGCACCCGCACAGGGGCCTCGGTGAGATTGCGCAGCACCGAAAAGTGAGGAAACAGGTTGAAATTCTGGAACACCAGCCCGAAGCGGCGGCGGATCTGCTGCAGCACGGCGGGGGGCGCGTATACCGCCTTGCCAGCCGCGCCGTTCTCGCACATGGTCAGATCACCGTAAACCACGCTGCCCGCATCCACCGTCTCCAGCAGGGTGGAACAGCGCAGCAGGGTGGATTTGCCGGAGCCGGAGGGACCGATCACCGACAGCACTTCCCCCTGGTTCACCTGGAAGGAGATCCCCTGGAGCACCTGATTGTCGCCGAAGCTCTTGTGAATATCGACGGCCTTCAACACACACATACCCTTCTCCTCCCTTTACTGATAATAGGCCAGCTTCTTTTCCGCCACCGAGAAGCACTTGGAGACAATGGCGTTCATCGCCAGATAAAACAATCCGGCCACGAACACCGGCAGCAGCGTCGCCTGGGCGGAGGTGACCTCCCTGGCCAGGATAAACAGCTCCGCCACCCCGATGGTGGAAGCCAGAGCCGTATCCTTCACCAGCGTCATGAACTCGTTGCTCATGGGAGGCAGGATTTTTTTCACCACCTGGGGCAGCACGATGTGAAAGAAGGTCTGCCGCCGGGTGAAGCCCAGCACATCCGCCGCTTCCCGCTGCCCCAGAGAGACGCTCTCGATGCCGCCGCGGTAAATCTCGGAAAAATAGGCCGCGTAGTTGAGGGTAAAGGCCACCACCGCCGCCGTCATCCGGTTGTTGAAGAGGAAGGCGATCACGGGATTGGAGAAATCCAGATTGTGGAAAATGGTGGTGGGCGCGAACCAGAAAAAGATCAACTGCAGCATGAGGGGCGTTCCCCGCATGATCAGCAGATACGCCCGCACCGGCCAGCTAATCCATTTGTGCCGGGACATGCGTCCCTGGGCCACCAGCAGCCCCAGGGGCAGCGCCAGCAGCAGGGTGAGGAAAAACAGGGTCAGCGTACCGACGGAGGCCTCCGCCATCTGCCGCAGCATCTTCAAGAACACGGTCCAAGTCATGGGTTTTCCTTCCTCCCGGCGCACTCGGGCGGCTCCTATGTAAAGCTTCACCGGGGCGAAACGCCGCCCCGGTGAAACGCCAGCCTCCGCGGCCTTTATTTGATCTCGTTCTTGTGGCTGGCGTAATACCGGGCCACCACTTCGTCCATCAGCACCACGTCGCATTTGCCCTGAGCCAGCTCCAGCAGCGCCGTCACATTGTCATCCAGCTTGGTGGCCTCCCCGCCGGCCAGCTTTTCCTTGATTTCGGGATGGGCATCCAGCGCGTCGGAGGCGGTGGATCCCTTCTGCAGAGTCAGCTTCTTGCCCTCCAGATCGTCCTTGGACTGGATATCCGACCCCTCCATCACCACCAGCACCTGGCGGTTGCCCATATAGGCGGGGGTCATGTTCATGGCCGCCTTACGGTCATCGTTGATGGTCATACCGTTCCACACAACGTCGATTTTCCGGTCGTTGAGTTCCTTTTCCTTATTTTCCCAGATAATGGGGGTAAGCTCCAGCTCCACGCCCATCTTCTCACAAACGGCCTTAGCCAGGTCGATATCGAAGCCGGTGATATTGCCGTCCTCATCCCGGAAACCCATGGGCGGCAGGGCCACATCCAGTCCCATCACCAGCTTGCCCTTGTCCTTGATCTTCTGCAGGGAGTCGTCGGTGGCCTCCTCCGGCTCGTAGGAATCCGGCAGCTTGCTGACGTCCTCGCCGAACCACTTTTCACTGATGGTCTTGAATTCGCCGCTCTTGTTCATGTCCACCAGGATCTTCCACACCTCGTTGCGCAGAGCCGCATCGTCCTTACGGAAACCGATGCCGTACTCCTCGGAGGACAGCTCCCCCTCCAGAACCACATAATTCTTTTTTGCTCCGCCGCAACCGGACAGAACGCCCGCCGCCAGCAGTGCGGCCGCCCCGGCGGCCAGCCATCTGCGCAGTTTCATCATCAAAATACCTCCTCCAGCTTTTCCTAAGGCTATATTACACTATCCTGCTAACAAAGTAAAGTGTGAAAACCGCCAAAATCCGTCTTTTTCCCCAGGGGGCAAACCGTACGGTTTAGCGATGGTTCATCGGTAATAGGTATAATAAGCCACCACAGTGTCCGCCTTCCCACCGTCGGGCGCGGCGCTTTCGATCACCACGCCGCCCAAGCTCAACAGCTCCCCGCAGCGGGCTCCCTCCTGAGAGCAGCGGAACACCTCCCGGCCGTCGCATATGATGACGATCTTGCCATCCTTGGTGTTGATCCGTCCCGTTTTCCCCAGGACGGTTTCCACCGGGCTCCCCGTTTCATCCAGCTCCCGCCGGGCGACATAGCGCACCCCCTTGCCGTCCAGCCGGGCGATGAGCTGGGCGTTGTCCTTATCCTCCCGGCGCTGCCGGCGGTTGAAAATCCCCATGCTTCCCTCCCAATTCCTCGCCGCGGCCCAGGCGAGCCTGAACGTCGGCGATAAACTGGCGGGCGTACCGGGGGGAGCGGGCGCCCCGCTCCAGCGCCCAACGCTCGGCGGCAGCCAGCAGCCTCTGCCTGTCCGTCTGGAGTCCCCTGTCCTCGGCGATCTGCTCCACAATCTCCAGGAACCGCTGCTTGTCCGGCATCAAAAAGGTCAGGCTGATGCCGAACCGGTCGGAGAGGGAAACCGCCTCCTGTACCGTGTCCGCCCGGTGCACCTCGTCCCCCTCCCGGTCGGAGAAAGTCTCCCGCAGCAGATGGCGGCGGTTGGAGGTGGCGTAAATCATCACGTTGTCCGGCCGGGAGGCCAGCCCCCCCTCCAGCACCGCCTTCAAAGCGGCAAAGCTGTCGTCGTTTTCAGAGAAGGAGAGGTCGTCGATAAACAGGATGAACTTCATGGGCAGCCCCGCCAGATAACCGGTGAGGTCGGGAAGCTGGCGCAGATATTCCTTGGGCATCTCGATCATGCGCAGGCCCTTCTCGGCATATTCGTTGAGCAGGGCCTTGACGGTGGAGGACTTGCCCGTGCCCCGGTCGCCGTAAAGCAGCATATTATTCGCCTCAAAGCCGTTGAGAAAGGCCAGGGTGTTGTCTACGGCGATCCGCCGCTGGTATTCATAGCCCTTGAGATTGGACAGCCGGATGGGGTCGGGATGCTCCACCGGCAGCAGCGCCCCGTCCCGCCACAGGAAAGCGATGTGCCGCGCAAACCGGCCGCAGCCGTGGCGGGCATGATAGGCCGCCAGCGCTTCCGGCCGACTGTCCCAGGGGAGGTCCATGGGCGCTGCGGCGGGCTGCGTCCCCCAGGCGGGCAGCACCGCCGCCACATAGGCGTCCAGGCCCGCCGCCACATCCTCCCGGCAAAGGGTGGCCGCCCGGTAAAGCACCCCCAGATCCCGCAGCGCCGCCTGCTGCAGCAGCGGCGGAACCGGCTTCCCGGAGGACAGGGCCTCCGCATAGGGGTTGTCGTCCGCCAGCACCTCCTCCGCCATGGCGGAGGGCAGGCTGTCCAGCCGGCCGGCCGCCGCCAGCGTCCGGCATAAAGCGCCGCATCCGCCGCACACGGCGGCCTTATCCCCGGCGGCCGCCGCCTTTACCAGCGCCGCCACCGCCCCGGTCACCGGCTGCTCCGTCACCCCGCGGTAAACCGACAGGGACAATAATCCGTAATATAGCGCGTTGATCTCCTGCCTGTGTTCCTGCATGCTGTTCATCGGCCCCTCTTCCTGTGACATATGAAGTTATTTTACCTCCCCGCCGTAGGGATGTCAACCGCCTTCCCCTTCGCCTCCCGCAGCAGGATCCAGCAGGCCGCCAGCGCCGAGAGGGTTTCGGCCACGGGAACGGACAGCCATACCCCCTTGAGCCCCAGCCAGGAGGAAAACAGCAGCACCGCGGGAACCACCGTCGCAAAGCCCCGGAGCATGGAGAGCGCGAAACCCGTCCGCGGCCGTCCCGCCGCGCTGCAATAGGAGGCCACCGTCATAGTGACGCCCGCCCCGACAAAACCGGCGAAATAGAGCCGCAGCCCCTGGGAGGCCATCTCCCCCAGAAGGGGATCGCCGTCCCGGTTGAAGAGGGCCGCCAGGGAGGGCGCCCAGAGAAGCGCCGCCGCGTACAGCAGGCCGGCTGTCGCCAGGGACAACAGCAGGGCGAACCGCCCTATCCGCCGCGCCTCCTTTTTTCGGCCCCGGCCGGCTTCGGCGCTGACCAGGGGCTGCATCCCCTGGGAGAGTCCGTTCAACAGCGCCAGCGCCACCAGGGCCAGATTGGCCACGATGCCATAGGCCGCCACGCCCCGGTTGCCCTCCAGCCGCAGCAGAATCGTATTCATCAGCACCAGCACCACGCCGGAGGAGACCTCTGTGACAAAGGCGGCGGTCCCCGGTCCGCACAGCGCGGGCAGCCGTCCCACCGGGATGTCCCGCCGGAGATGGAAGCCGTTCCGTTTTTTCATTATCCAGGCGGACAGTACCGCCAGGCTGATCACCGGCGCCAGTCCGGTGGCAAGGGCTGCGCCGAACATCCCGCCCCCCAGCGGATAGAGAAATAGGTAATCCAGCAGGATGTTGGAAAAGCTGCCCGCCAGCATTCCCGCCATGGCCAGCCGCCGTCCGCCGTCGTTGCGGGCAAAGGCCAGCAGGATATTGTTGAGCAGGAAGCAGGGGGCAAAGCAGAAAATGGTGCGCAGGTAAACGGCGGTCATCTCCAAGGTGTCGCCGTCCGCCCCCATCCAAAGCCCCATCGGCTCCGCCAGAAGGATCCCCGCCAATACGAACAGCGCCCCCGCGCCCCCGCCCAGCATCAGGGATCCGGTAAAGGCCCGGTCCGCTTCCTCCGCCGCGCCGCCCGCCTGCAGCACGGCGTAACGGGTGGCCCCGCCGATGCCGAGCATAAGCCCGACGCCGTTGAGCAGGCTGTACAGCGGGATCGCCAGGTTGAGGGCGGCCAGACCGTCCGCCCCCAGCCGGTTGGACACAAAAAAGGTATCCGCCAGAAGATAGCAGGACAGCCCCAGCATCCCCAGGGTGTGCTGGGCCAGTACACGCAGGACGGCCGTAAAGGAGACTGCCGTTTTCATGATATCCCCCGTTTCAATCGGTTTTCCGTGTGCAACTCTGGGACAAATAAAAAACGCCCGGGCCATCACACCTCCCATGGCCTACGGGTGTGAAGCCGGACGCTGACTCCGCATTACCCGGCGGCAATGCGGCTGACGTTTATGCGGTTTTGAATAAAAATAACACGGGCGGGCGGCTTTGTCAAGCCCCATCGGCGGCCCTTCTTCGCCCCCGACGGGAAAAGGCGTCTCCATCTTGTGCGGGCGGTGGCCCTGTGATAAAATGGCGGAAACCATTATAACCGGAAAGGAAGCGGCGCACCATGCATTTCAGCCTCATCGATCGGACCGCCTGGGACAGGGAGGAATACTTTCAGCACTATTTTTCCACGGTTCCCTGCACATACAGCATGACCGTAACGCTGGACATCACCGGCATAAGGGCCGCCGGCCGGAAGCTGTACCCCGCCCTGCTGTATGCCCTGACCAAGCTGGTGAACAGGCACGATGAATTCCGCACCGCCTTCAACCGCAGCGGAGAGCTGGGGATTTATGGCGACATAATCCCCTGCTACACGGTGTTCCACAAGGATTCGGAAACCTTCTCCAATATCTGGACACCCTTTTCGGAGGATTACGCGGTTTTTTGCCGGTCGTATGAGCAGGATCTGGCGCGATACGGCCATATCCACAGCATGATGGCCAAGCCCGACATGCCCGAAAACGTCTTCTTCGTCTCCATGGTTCCCTGGGAGAGCTTCGACGGCTTCCATCTGAACCTGCAAAAGGGGTTTGAGTCTCTTCTGCCCATTTTTACCTTCGGCCGGTTTTATCAGAAGGAGGGCCGCTGGCTGATCCCGCTGTCGGTGCAGGTGCATCACGCGGTATGCGACGGTTTTCATACCTGCCGCTTCGTTTCGGAGCTGCGGGAGCTTCTGGCCGCCGGTATCTGACCGCCCTTTTCGCCGGCGATCCCTCAAAAGAAAAAACGTGCCCGGTCAGGCCGGCGGATAAACACCTGCTTTCCGCAAAGTTCCGCTCCAAAGCCTTATCGGCGGGAAACCGCAGCCGGCGGCCCCGACCCTTGCAGGCTGAACCGGCGATCCGCCTTCTCGAGTCCCGTCGCCCGTCCCCATGGCGCGATTCTTGAGAACACGCCGCCTGTTCCCCTTTACAGGGGAGTCTCCTCCTCCATGGCCTCCGCCTCTAGTTGGAGCTCCTCCCACAGCGCCATCTGCTCCTCCAGCCGCCGGTTCTGTTCTTCCAGCTCGGCGGTCAGCTCCAGCACCCGGGTATAGTCCGCCGCCACGGCCTCGTCCTCTAATTGCCGGTGGAGGGAAGCCACCGCTTCCTCCGCGGCGGCCACCGCCTCCTCCGTGCGCCGGATCCGGCCCTGCAGCCGCCGCCGCACAGATTCCTGCTCCTTGCGTTTTTTATAAGCGTTCTCCTTCGGCGGCGCCTGCTCCGTCTTGGTCCGCTCCGCCTCCTGGAACCGCTCCAGATATTGGTCGTAGCCCCCCTCGAAGGACTGGCAGCCCTCATTGGTCAGCCGCAGCACCCTGGTGGCCAGGCGATTGATGAAATACCGGTCGTGGGACACGATGAAGATGGTGCCGTCATATCCCGCCAGCGCCTCCTCCAGCGCCTCCCGGGAGCCGATGTCCAAATGGTTGGTGGGCTCGTCCAGCAGCAGCAGATTATCCCGGGCCAGCATCAGCCGCAGCAGCAGCAGGCGCGCCCGCTCTCCCCCGCTGAGGAGGGAAACCGGCTTGAACACGTCGTCCCCGCGGAAGAGGAAGGCCGCCAGCGCGTTGCGCAGCTCGGTGCCGGAAAGCTGGGGATAGCGGTCGCTGATCTCCCCCATCACCTCCTTGGAGGCATCCAGGTCCGATTGGATTTGATCGTAATACCCGATGCTCACCTTGGCCCCCAGCCGCACATAGCCCTTCTGGGGCCGGAGTCGGCCGCAGAGGATCTTCAGCAGGGTGGTTTTGCCGCAGCCGTTGGGCCCCAGCAGAAACACCCGCTCCCCCCGCCGCACCTGAAAGGCCACATCCTCAAACAGCGGCGGGCCGCCGAAGCCCATGGCCAGATTTTCCACCGTCAGCACCTCGTTGCCGCTGACGGCCTTGGGGGTGAAATCAAACCGGATGACGGGCGCTTCCCCCTCCGGGACCTCCACCTGCGCCTTCATCCGCTCCAGCATCTTCTCCTTGCTTTCCGCCGCGCGTATGCTCTTCTCCCGGTTGAACTGCTTGAGCTGGGCGATGCTCTCCTCCACCCGCCGGATCTCCCGGACGGCGGTTTTATAGTGCTTCTCCTCCACCTCCCGGTCCTTCTCCCGCTTTTCCTTGTGAGCGGAATAGTTCCCGTTGGTGGCGTACAGCCGGCCGTGGGCCAGCTCCAGGGTGCGGTTGGTCACCCGGTCCAGGAAATAGCGGTCGTGGGAAATGATCACCGCCGCGCCGGGATACCCCCGCAGAAACTCCTCCAGCCACTCCACCG
>CAKTTT010000002.1 GCA_934615635.1 uncultured Eubacteriales bacterium
CGGCGGTCCACATACCGCCCTGATACCCATATTGCTCGATCAGCAGGGTTTTGGCCCCTGCCCGCGCGGCGGCCACCGCCGCGCCCACGCCGGCCGGCCCGCCGCCGCAAACGATCACGTCGTAGCGGCCCGCCACCGGTGTGGACAGGCTTTCCGCTATGGTTTCCATGGTGCGATCCTCCTTCCCGTCAGTCTTCCCGTTCCCCGTAAACATAGGGTTGGAAGGAAAGGATCACCTCGCCGGCACAGGAGACGGTCAGTTCCCTGTGCCACTCGGCGCGGCCGTATTCCTCGGTGTACAGCCGCACGCCCCAGCCCTTTTCCGCCAGGCTCACGGTGAGCAGGGCGCGCTTTTCGGTGCGCACGATGTAGCGCAGCTCGTTTTCCGGGGAGGAGATCTCGGTCAGCTCCACCGTTTCGGCACACTGGATATCCGCGGGAAGCCGGCGAAGCACCAGCATATCGGGGGTATCCAGGTATTCCAGGTTGTTCCCTCCCTGCCGGGCGCGCATGTAACGGCGGCAATCCTCCGGCATGGGGGAGAGGGTGGTGGCCGCCTCCACCTCGGCGGAGCCGTCGGGGCGGATGGTGGTCTTGACGCCGGCCAGCTCGCCTTCCGCGTGGTTCTGCCACAGATGGGTGCGGAAGGGCCGGGCGTTGCCCTGCGCCAACGGATAGGCGCCGGATTCCCACAGGGCCATGAAGCCCTTGGCGTTGACGGGGGTGCGATTATGGTAGCGCATCCCTTCCACCGTCAGGCTGTAATCGTTGTCCCGGGGGCAGGATTCCAGCTCCACGCCGTTGGAATATCGAACTGTATACCGGCCATCCTGTTCCGTCAGGGACAGGATGGATGCATCGGCGATATAGCTCCAGGGCAGGTTGTTGCGGAAGTAGGCCTCCGCGATCATGTCGTAGTCCGGCCCGGAGACGGTGAGGCCGAATTTCGTCCCCACCAACAGGGAATAGGCGTAGTTGATGGGGGGCAGCCGGGGATCCCGTTCGGGCACCGCCTCAAAGCAGGTGTAGGCATAATAGGTTTTGCCCAGGAAGAGATAGGGCAGCATCATAATGCGGTCGTTGACCTCCGCCTCATAGCAGAAGGTCCAGTGGGAGTAGTCGTTGAGATCGGTCATTCCCTCCATCAGACACTCGTCCGACATACTGACGCCCCGCTTTTCCCGGCAGTAGGTCCATACCTCCCGGCGGATCTGCCGGTCGATGTCCCGGGTAGAGGGATGCGCCACGTTGTAATCCTCCCAGAAGTACCAGCCGTTGACGTCGTCATGCCACAGGTCGCCGGGCTGCACGTCCCAGCGGTCGAACACCTCGTCGATAAAGCCCGGCCACTGCTCCCGGAAAGCGATGAAGCTGCGGAAGTAGGAGGCGCGGCCGCCCCATTCGCCCTCCTGATACAGCTCTCCGCCCGGGCGGCGGCGGACATAGGCCTCGTCCCAGCCGCGGCCCTTGGTGACCACATCCCAATCCTCATGTATGTAGGGAAGCCAGCCGTATATCTGCGCCGCCTTTTTGAACTGGAAGTAATCCCCGCGGGTGGGGTCGGGGATGAAATCCCAATACAGATGATCCAGATTGACGAACTTGGGACAGTGGGCGCATACCACCCAGAAGGCTTGATCCGCGTAATCCAGCCGGCTCATGATGGGCAGATAATCGGCGTAGTTGGGGGTTTTCCCCGACAGGGGGCTGCCGCTGGTCATCCGGTCCCGGTAAAGGGGGTTGAGACGGGGATTGTCCGGCAGGTATTCCTGCCGATAAAACTGGGCGATATCCCGCCAGTCCTGGGGCCGTCCGTCGTCCGGTGTCAGGCGGAATTCCACACACCGCTCCTCATGGCACAGAGGGGTGGCGAAGTTTTCGGTTTGCTCCGGCCGGAAATACTGACGCAGTCCCAGATCGATAGCCTCCGGTCCCACGCCATAAGCGAAAACAGCGGAGAAATGGGCCGGGCGCAGGATAACGCCGAGGCGGCGGTAGGAGAGGGCGAAGAAGTTGGCGATATACCGGGCAGACTGGAGGATTTCCTGATGATAGGCGCAGGGGGTGGAGGTAAACTGCAGCAGCCGGCCGCTGTAGGAGGGGATGACCGCTCCCTGGAATTCACCGTCGGCGGTCTCCTTTCCCAGCCGGAAAAACCGGTCGCCCACCGACACCAGTTTGGCGCCGGCCTCCTCCAGCACCCGAACGGATATGGTGAGCCGGTCCTCCTGAAGGAGGTAAGCGATGGCGGCGCGGAAGTCTCCGGGGAGGGTATACTCCACCGTCAGTCGGTCTTCCTCCCGCTGCAGGGAGACCTGCAGACGGGGATCGTCCGCAGCCACCGCCGAACGTCGGCCATCGGCATACAGCAGATCGAATTCCGGGAAATTCCCGCCGCCCGCGGCATGGGCGCCGAAGCGGCATTCCGCCAACCGGAAGCCGCTGGTTTCATCAAGCTGGATCCCCAGCCGGCGGTTATACAACTGCTCCATATTGACACCTCGTTTTTTACAATGATGATTTTGGCTTTATATTACTATTGTGTAGAATAATGTGCAAGTATAAATTTTCAGCCTCTTTTAAGGAATTTTGCTCATATAGAATAATGAATGGATATAATCGATAATATTTTAACAATTTTTCTTTAAAATAAGGCGCTTTAGGATAGAATTTTCCACAAATCAGAAAGATGGTAAATTTATTCAATAAATAAAAGTAAAATATTATTTATTACCATAAAGTTTTTGCGACAAATAATAAAAAGGGAGGATTCGAAATCGCTCATGACCGGCCAACACGATGGTTTTTCAATCAATATCATTGAAAGGTAAAAATTAGCACATTCTGCCGAAACGATATTTAAAATTATCATTGTCAAAAAATATAAAATAATTGAAATATAGATTGTGATATAGTAATATAATGAACATAAAAAGGCTGTTACCTTTTACGGAAGCTCGGGCCGATTCCAAAATAAGGTAAAATACTAAAATATACAATTGGAGAGTGTAGCATGGGCGCATACGGATTGTTGTTCAAGGATAGGCCGGATCGCGGCCTGCACTATCGGGATCTGCGGTCCCTGCAGGATGACAGGACGGTTCTGCGGAATCCTCATAAGGGCTGGTATTGGCATTACATCGATAACGGCTACGGCCGGGACAACTACCGGAAACTCCACGATCCAGCGGATATGCTGGAGGATTTTCCGGGCCTGAACCATCTCTATCTCCGGTTCGACTGGGGGGATATCGAGAAGGAGCAGGGGGTGCTGGATTGGTCCTACATCGATGAGATCATGGACAAATGGGGCAAGGCGGGCTATCGCTTTTCCTTCCGGGTGTGTACATATGAGGCTTCCAACGAAGGCAGTCTGGCCTTCGCCACCCCCAAATGGGTGTTCGACGCCGGGGCGAAATACCGGATTTGCGGGGGCGCCTATGAGCCGGATTACGGCGATCCGGTTTTCCTGGAAAAGCTCGGGGCCTTCATGGAGGCGTACGGGAAAAAGTTCAACGGTCACCCACTGGTGGAGACGGTGGACATCGGCACCTTCGGCACCTGGGGAGAGGGGCACACCTCCAATGGCTCGGAGCTGGTGTGGCCGCTCTCGGTGATGAAGAAGCACATTGATCTCCACGCTGCGTATTTCCCCGACACTTATCTGCTGCTCAACGACGACTACATCAACCATCGCAACGAATGCGGGGACGAGGAAAACCTCCGCCTGATGGATTACGCCCTCCAGCGGGGTACCGGCCTGTGCGACGATTCGGTCTGTGTGGAGTATTACAGCCGGCATTGCGGCTATGATACGCTGCGCACCCCCTTTATGTTCGATTATTTCTGGAAGCAGGCGCCGGTGGACTTGGAGTTTGAGCATTATGCCGGCATGAAGCCGGAGGTGTTCCAAAACGGCCTGCCCTTCCTGGCGGCCATGATGCGTTCCCACGCCACCTTCGCGGGTTTTCACGGCTATCCGCGGCCCTGGCTGGAGAAAGCGCCGGAGCTAACTGCTTACTGCGCGAATCGGCTGGGCTATTGGTACTTCCTGGAGGGGGTGGATCTGCCGCCGCTGGTGGACGGGCTGCCTCATTATCTTACCTTCTATATATCCAACCGGGGATTTGCCCGGGGTTATTGGCGCTTTTCCGCGTTGCTGCGGCTGGTGAACCGGGAAAACGGGCGGTGCTGCGACCTGCCGCTGGAAATGGACAATACCCGCTGGATGCCGGGAGAGACGGCCGCGGAGCGGGTGCGGATTCTGCCCCGGGGGCTGGAGCCCGGGAGCTATGACGTGTTTTTCGGCCTGTTCGATGGGGAGCGGCCGGTGGAACTGGGGATGAACCCCAGTTGCCGGAAGGACGGTTTTTACCGGCTCACCTCCGTGCAGGTTTCGGGCGATTGAGAAAAAGAAGGAGGTTATCGGCATGAACGGCAACAGCAAAGCGAATCCGACGGAATTCGGCATTTGGTACAGCACCTGGTACACCGAAACCCTGTGGAAGGAATGGAATATCCCCTTTGTGCCGCTGTCCTACGACGGCGAATACCGCACCCACGACACCATGGATGAACGGACGGTTTATTTCCATCTGGAGCAGATGGCGAAGGCGGAGATCGACTTTATTCTCATGGACCAGACCAACAACATCGACGTGGGGGATGGATTCATCAATAAGCGTTCCCTGCAGACGGCCAGGACGGTGAAGAAATTCAACGACGACGGCAACCGCCCCGTCCGGTATGCCACCGCCATCGGGCGGTTCCAGTTCACGGCGGATCCGGCGGATATCGAGCTGGAGGCCCGGATGATCTGGGAGCGGTACAGCGCCACGGATTTCGGCGGCCCGCAGTATGAGTATTATCTGGACGGCAAGCCCCTGCTGGTGGTGTATGCCGGCAACTGCGATCCCGGCCTCTGGGAGCGGTACGAGGGGGATAAGACCTATGCCGAACGCTTCACCCTGCGCTGGGCCAACAACGATTCCACTCCCGGCTATTACGGCTGGGCCTATGACAAGGGCTCGCAATGGGACGACGAGGTAGTGGTGGTTATGCCAGGCTGGAACAATATGAAGGGGGCCACGCCTGTTCCTCGGAATGCGGGGCGGTGGTACGAGGCCTCCTGGGATGTGGTGCTGCGGGAGAAAAAAGCCCCCCGGATTATCCTGATCAACTCTTTTAACGAATACGCCGAGCGCACGGCGGTGTGGACCTGTGATTCTAGCCGCACCGAAGAGGCGGACGACCGCTGGCTGGACGCCGACGGCAAGCCGGCCGACGATATGTACTGGCGGATGACGGTGGACAATATCCGCCGCTGGAAGGAGATGCACGGACAGTGAGAGTGAATGTATGGAAGCGGGCGCTGGCGGCGCTCGCCGGCTGCACGCTTCTGATGGCGGCGGGCTGCGGGGGCGGGGATACGGGAAGCGCCGTGTCTTCGCAGGGTGGCGCTTCCGCCTCGACGGGAACCTCGACCTCTACCTCCGCTGCAGCGCCGGAGACAACAACGACGCAGACGCCCGCCAGTCAAACGGAATCCCAGCAGACGCAGGCGCCCACCACCACGGCGGCGCCGCAGCCCAACGGTGAGCGGACGACGGATATCGGCATCTGGTACAGCACCTGGTACGCGAAAAAGGCGGAAAATTCCCCCGATAATAAAATCAATACCTGGACGGCGTGGAACATCCCCTTCAAGCCTCTGCTGCCGGACGGACGCTATGAAACCTATGACAGCCTTGACGAAGAGGTGACGCTTTTTCATCTGAAGATGATGTCCGAGGCGCAGATCGACTTCATCATCATGGATCAGACCAACAACATCGACGTGGACGGCGGCTATATCAATCAGCGGTCCCTGTCTGTGGCGAAAACCATTAAGAAATACAACGATGATCCGTCCCACCGGCCGGTGAAATATTGCTCCGCCATAGGCGGCATCCAGTGGTCGCAGGACGCCGCCACCATCGAAAACGAGGCGATGCTCCTCTGGAACCGGTATTGCGCCCAGGACTACGGCGGGGAGAAGTACCACTACATGATCGACGGCAAGCCGGTGATGGTGGTGTATGGAGACGGCGCTAAGGATAAATGGGACGCCTACACCGGCGACAAAACCTATGCCAGCAAATTTTCCATCCGCTGGGCGGATAACGCTTCCCGTCCCGGCTATTGGGGGTGGGCTTTCGATAAGGGCACCAAGGAGCATTGGGAGACCATGGTGGTCATGCCTGGATGGAACAACATGAAGGGGGCCACGCCAGTCCCCCGCCGTTACGGGGAAACCTACAAAAAGTCCTGGGATGTGGTGCTGAACGCGGAAACCAAGCCCCGGATTTTGGTGATCAATTCCTTTAACGAATACGCCGAGCGCACGGCGGTGTTCCCGGCGGACAGCTCCACGGCGGTGCCGGTTTCTGATCGCTGGCTCAACGAAGAGTACGAGGTGGACAACACCATGTATTGGGAAATGACGGTGGAGTATATCCGGCAATTCAAGGCGATGGATAAACCGCTGACCGTGCCGTATGCGTGAAAAATGAGTCAAAAAACTATATAGGGTAAAATTTAGTATCGTGCATGATTTCTTTACTTTAAATTTACCTAGCGGTATAAGCGGGGAAACATTGACTATATAGCCCAAATATGTTAGGATAATAACGTCGAAATTAGATAAATAACACCCGACCAACCCTCTCGACAAAATTTGCTGGTAAAATAGATTTGGCTTTACAAGAATAAATTATTTTACCTTGCTAAATTTTGGCTGAAAAAAGCCGTTCCGGTTTTGACCGGAACGGCGGGGATGGGACCGTTATAGGATGATGGGTGAATTATCCGATTTCCGAAACTCCGTGGGGGATTTCCCCGTGTATTTCCGGAACACCTTGGCGAAATAGTTGGCGTTGTGAAAACCGCAGGCCACGGCGATCTCCTCGATGGAGAGATCGGTGGTGTACAGCATGGAAAGGCTCGCCGTAATCCGCCGCTTGATGAGATAGTGCAGCGGCGTATCCCCGGCGATCTCCCGGAACACCTTGTTGAGGTGGAAGGGGGAGATGTCACACTGTTCCGCGATATCCACGACGGAGATGTCCTTGGCGTAGTTCTCGTTGATGTAGTTTATGCAGGTTTTGACGGCGATCTGTTTTTTCGGGTTTCCGCCGTTATATACCAAGTATTTGTGCAGCTCCATCAGGAAGGTATACGCCAGAATGGAATTGTCGTAGGAGGAAAGCACGGCGTTGTGGAGGACGCTCTTGAAGATGCTGCCCCACAGCTTGAGGACCGGGCTGCTTCCATCCATCTTGATGGTGCGGCCAAAGTTCTGCACAATGGGGTTCCAGAAAGGAAAGGCGGAAGCAAAAAAGGATATGTAGATCAGATCCCAGGATTCCGAATCCTCCGGCAGCCAATAGCTGTAGGGGCCGGGGCGTTCAACGAGGAAGATATCCCCCGGATTTTGCTGGATTTTGCGGTCGTTGATCTGCACCATGCCGCGGCCCGCCAGAGTGCATTGGAATATGCACAAATTCCACGGCCGGTAGCTGATGTTGCAGTCCCAGCGATAGGGCTTTTCGTCCTGCTTGGTGTGTTTTTCATGGCCGATGGATTGGATCAGCGGGTGGGAAATCTGCAGAAACTCATCCACAATGTTGAAATCGTAGGAACGATAATCCAAACTCAGAAGATCCTTCATTTCCAGAACCCTTCCCCTTTTTACGATAAACCTTATTTTATTATTGTATCCAAATTTGTCCGGGATTGCAAGTCTTATATTGGCAGTAATTAAACTGTAGATAAAATAAACATAGGAGGTTACGCATGATGTCTGGTATTTCTGTCAAACGGCTGATGGCCCTTGGTGTGAGCGGCCTGCTGGCGCTCACTATGGCGGCGGGCTGCAGCGGCGGCGGCGACACGTCGTCCAACACGAGCAAAACGCCCGGCAATTCTCAGGGGGGAGACCCCTCCTCCGCGGTGGTGGAAAAGCCCGCCATGGATCTCAAGGGACGGGTGATCGAGGTCCGTATGTTCGGCGGCCTGGAGACCTTTACCGAAGAGGACGGCGCTTATTACAACAGCGTGAAGGAAACGGAAGAAAAGTACAAATGCACCTTCAACTTTGTGGAGATGCCCATCCTGGATCTGATCGCGGCCGTGGAGCAGGCGCATCTGGCCGGCGTCGCTGAATTCGACGTGGCGATGGTGGAAGGCTATCATGCCGTGCCGAAGATGGCGGTGAGCAAGCAGTACCTCAACCTGAGCGAGTATTATGATTTCAGCGCGGACGCGGAGTGGCAGAACGACGTTATCAAGGACGTGGGCGTCTACCAGGGTAACCGCTATGCGTTCCCCATCGGCGGTTCCAGCGACATGGGTATTTTCTACAACAAGGCCCTCATGCGGGAAGCTAACCTGGAGGATCCCTGGACCTATGTGGAAAACGACACCTGGAATTTCGAGAACTTCAAGAAATTCGCCAAGGCGCTGACCAAGGATTCCAACAACGACGGCACGCCCGAGCAGTTCGGCTTCGTCGCGGAGGAAACCTTTGAGCAGTTCATCGTCGCCAACGGCGGCGCGCTGATCGATGCCTCCGGCGATGCGCCCACCTTTGTGGGTGGCGACGAAAATGGTATGGAAGCCATCAACTTCGTGCTGGGCATGTACGACGAGCGGATCATCCCCACCACGGACGATATGGCCAACGCCGGTATCAACGGCGCTTTCAACGGTATGGCCACTGGTAAGGTCGCCATGTTCCCCTACGGCGCCGGTTACGGTCCCTATCTGATCGACGAAGTCGGCATGGCTCCCGAGGATGTGGGCTGGATCTACTTCCCCAAGGGCCCGAAGGCCACCGAGTATGTGGCGCCGATTCTGACCCCCCAGAATATGTTCATGGTGCTGGCTGATGTGGAGAAACCGGAAGAAGTCGTGGGCGCCATGCAGGATATGATGTGCTTCTGGTCCGAGACCAAGGCGAGCAAGACGACCTATGAAGAGCTGCGTCAGGAAAGCGCCAATGCGGACGCGAACCTGGACTTCCTCACCGGCAACAACCTGACGGTGTACATGGACCTGACCGACAAGGCCGTGTGTGTCAACACCCTCAGCTACACCGCTGCCCGTGACCTGATCAAAACCATGTTCTATGATATCCAGACCAAGGCGCTGACTCCTGCGGCTGCGATGGATACCTATAAGGGACAGATTCAGTCGGCGATCGATTCGCTTGTAAACCCGCAATAAATACAGCAGAAGCGGATGGTTCGGCCGGCATCAGTTTGCCGGCCGAACCGTCTGATATCTTGGCAGGACCCATTTTTCAAGGAAAGGCGCGGTGTGCTTATGAAACTGATAGCCATACTGGCGGCGGCGCTGCTGCTGTTCACCCAGCTGCCCGTTGCTTATGCGTCTGCGGAGGGGATGCCGTCCGCCGCGGAAGGGGGCAGTGCGACCGGACGCAACACGGACGACGACATTATTCTCCAGGCCGCGGATGGCTTTGTATCGAATACGGATACCGCGCCCTCTGTGGGAAGCTATAAAGACAATGACCGGCAGGTATCCGCATTGAATATGCCGGAAGAGAGCGCGGCCAAGTGGACTTTTCCCGTCGCCAAGGCGGGGAAGTACTATGTGCGCATCCATTATCTGCCGTTGGAAGGCAAGTCCAACGACATTGAGTTGGATTTGAAGGTCAACGGCGCCTATCTGTCCGATGCGCTGGATATGGTTACGCTCAAGCGTGTCTGGACCAGCGACGGCGATCCCATTGTGGACAGCGCCGGCAATCAGCGTCGTCCCGCCCAGAAGGAGGCGGGCATCTTCAACACCTATACCGTGCGCGGGAGCTTGGAGAACGAATTCGCGGCGGTTGAGCTGAAGGCAGGGGAAAACACCCTGGAGATCATGGTGACCCGGGAAGCCGTGGCCATCGAAACCGTTACCTTTATCCCGGCGGATTATCTGCCGGATTACGCCGACTACATCAGCCAGTACGGCGAGTCGGACGAACAGCATGAGGGCTACGTCTATTTCGAGGCGGAAAGCGCTCGGTATAAAAGCGACAATACTCTGTATGCGTTGAATGACCGTTCCAGCTCCATCACATCCCCTTCCCATTATTACAAGACTCTGCTCAACACCATGGGCGGGAACAACTGGCGATATGCGGATCAGTGGATCGAATGGGATTTCCATGTGGAGACGGCTGGACTTTATCAAATAGGTATGCGCGCCAGGCAGAACTACCGGCAGGGACAGAACACCAGCCGGAAGATCTACATAGACGGCGAGGTTCCTTTCAAGGAATTTGAAAGCGTGGCCTTCCCCTACAGCACCAAATGGCAGAATTTTGTGCTGGGGGACGGGGAGAATCCTTGCTTGGTTTATCTGACGGCGGGGGATCACACCCTGCGTATGGAATACACCATCGGCGCTGTCAGCGAGGTGCTGGAGAAAACCAACACGCTGGTGCAGCAGCTCAACGAGGTGTACCGCAGCATACTGGTGTTCCTGGGCAACACGCCCGACCCCAACCGGGACTATCAACTGGATGTGCTGCTGCCGGACTTGATGGGCGATTTCCAGAAAAATCTGGATCTGGTCGTGGAGATCAAGGAAGAACTGCTGGCGGTCACGGGCGAAAAGGGAGAGGATTACGCCCAGTTCGATGAACTGGATCGACAAATTCGACGTTTTATGGCGGATTATGATAAAATCCCCGCCCAGTTCGATACCTTCCGCACCAATATCAGCAGCCTTTCCGAGTGGCTGCTGACGGCGCAGGAGCAGCCCATCCTGATCGATTATTTTGAGGTTTCCGCTCCTGATTATACGGCGAAAAAGGCGGACGCCGGCTTCTTCAGCCAGCTTTGGTTCGGCATTAAGGCGTTCTTTGCCTCCTTCTTTATGGATTACAGCTCGGTTTCCGACGCGGGGGATGCAGAGGAAACCGTGACCCTGTGGATGGCTTCCACCGGTACCGCCGCCACCGGCACGGCGGTGACGACGATGACTGGTCGTGATCAGGCCGAGGCGCTGAAAAATTTAATCGACAACTCCTTTACGCCGAAGAGGGGCATCAGCGTCAATCTGAAGCTGGTGGATATCAACTCGCTGATTCCGGCGGTGGCTACCGGCAACGGGCCGGACGTCACCCTGACGATGGCCTCCAAAACCGTCATGGACTACGGCTTCCGAGGCGCGCTGTACGACCTGTCCGAATTTGAGGATTACGAGGAGGTTCTCAAATCCTTCTCGCCGGAAGCGGCGGTGCCCTTCCAGTTCGGCGGCAGCCTATATGCGCTGCCGGAAACCTTCACCTTCAATCTGATGTTCTACCGCAAGGATATTCTGAATGATCTCAATTTGGAGGTTCCCGAAACCTGGGACGATATGCGCAAGCTCCTGCCGGAGCTGAACAACAACTTCCTCACCCTGGGCCTGCCCAATCTGACGAGCAACGACAACATCGAAATATACACCACTCTGCTCTACCAAAAGGGCGCCGAGGCTTATGATGAAGAGGCCAAAAAGAGCCTTTTCGCCACGGATGAGGGCATTCAGGCCTTTGAGGAGTGGGCGGACTTCTACAGCAAATACAAGGTTCCTCAGAAGATGGATCAGTTGACCTATTTCCGTACCGGTGAGGCGCCGATCATCATTGCTCCTTACACTTTCTATAACAACCTGGCCGCCGGCGCCCCGGAAATCGAGGGGCTTTGGGGCGCGGCCCTGGTGCCCGGCACCAAGCGTGAGGACGGCACGGTGGATCACACCGTTATGAGCAACAGCAGCGGCGCTGTGATGTTCAAGAACGCCAAAAATCCGAAAAACGCCTGGGAATTCCTGAAATGGTGGACCTCGGAGGATTGTCAGTACCAGTACGGTATGGAAATCGAGACTGTCATGGGAGCGGCGGGCCGTATCGCCACCGCCAACCTCAAAGCCTTTGAGCGTCTGCCCTGGACCAAGGAGGCGGTGGAGATCATCGGCGAGCAGATGGGTTACGCCAAGGCGCTGCCGGAGGTGCCCGGCGGCTATATGTCCAGCCGGTACATTCCCACCGCCATGCGTCTGGTGGTGAATAACAGCGTCTTCCCGCGGGATGCGCTCATCGACTACAGCAGTCTGATCGATCAGGAGATCACGACGAAACGGAAAGAATTCCATTTGGATTAACGGAGGGCTAGCATGAAGAGTATAGATCGCACACAGCCCAGTCTGTGGAGGAGGATGGCCAGCTACCGTCAGGCTTATCTGCTGATGGTGCCGTTTCTGGTGGTTTTTGCCCTGTTCGTTCTGTGGCCGGTTATCTATTCCATCGTCATGAGCTTTACCAACTACAATCTGTTCCAGCCGCCGGAGTTTGTGGGCTTTTATAATTATTATAAGCTGTTTTTCATGGACGATATCTTTATTCAGTCCTTCCAGAACACGCTGAAATTCGCCCTCATCACCGGGCCGGTGGGCTATTTCCTCTGCCTCTTTTTCGCCTGGGTGGTGAATGAGCTCAGTGAGAAGCTCCGTCCGCTGATGACGCTGGTGTTCTACGCGCCCTCCATCGCCGGCAACGTGTTCATCATCTGGCTGGTGATTTTCGACGGCGATATGTACGGTTATCTCAACAGCTTTCTGCTGAATCTGGGGCTGATCAAAACCCCGATTCAATGGCTGAGCGATCCCCAGTACATGATGATGGTGGTCATCATCGTCCAGCTCTGGATCAGCCTGGGGCAATCCTTCCTGACGCTGCGCGCCGGTTTCAACACCATCGATAAGCAGTACTACGAGGCGGCGGCCATCGACGGCATCCGCAACCGCTGGCAGGAGCTGTGGTTTGTCACCCTGCCCATGATGACCCCCCATCTGGCGCTGTCCGCCGTGCTGTCCATCACCGCGGCCTTCGCCAACGGCAACGTCGCCATGGCGCTTACCGGCTTCCCCAGCACCAACTACGCCACCCATATGATGATTCATCATCTGTTGGATTACGGCACCATTCGCCAGGAACGGGGCTATGCGGCGGCCATCGCCACAGTGATTTTCCTGTTGTCCGTTGGGACAAATAAGCTGGTTCAGCGCTTCTTGGGGAGGTTGGGAAAATGAGTTCAGCTACCAAATCGGCAACCAACGTCAAGAAAATAAAGGTCCACAAGCGCCCCAAGAGACTCAACCGCAGCCGCTTCGGCAATGTGATGATCTTCCTGGTGCTGCTGGTTTTCGGTGTTTACAGTGTCCTGCCCATGATTATGGCGGTGACCCAGTCCCTCAAGCCCATGAGCGAGCTGTATATTTATCCGCCGAAGATTTTTGTCAGCCGTCCCACCCTCGACAACTTCCGGACCCTGTTTGACCTGCTGTCCTCCTCTTGGGTCCCCTTTTCCCGGTATGTGTTCAACACCGTTTTCGTGTCGGTGGTAGGAACGGTGGGGCATATCATCATCGCTTCCATGTGCGCCTATCCTCTGGCCAAATATCCGAAAATGCCGGGCAACAAGCTGATTTCGGCCATCATCGTGTATTCCCTGATGATCAGCCCGGCGGTGACGGATATCGCCAACTATCAGACCATGGCCAGCCTGCGCCTGATCGACACCTATTGGGCGGTGCTGCTGCCCGCCTTCGGCGCCAGCTTCGGGCTTTACCTGATGCGGCAGTTCATGGGGCAGATATCCGATTCCCTGATTGAGGCGGCCAAGATCGACGGCGCGGGAGACTTCCGGATCTACATACAGATCATCATGCCCAACGTCAAACCGGCCTGGCTGACCTTGGCGCTGTTCTCCTTCCAGAGCTTGTGGAACAGCACTAGCTCCACCTATATTTTCAGCGAGGAGCTGAAAACCCTGCCCTACGCGCTCAACCAGATCGCTTCCGGCGGTATCGCCCGCGCCGGCGCGGCGGCGGCCGTGGTGGTGGTAATGATGGTGGTGCCGATCATCTTCTTCATCGTGTCCCAGAGCAGCATCATGGAAACCATGGCATCCTCAGGTCTGAAAGAATAAGGAAAGGCGGTGCGACCATGAAATCCTTCCGTTGGGTCCGCAGGATCCTTTTACTGATGGTGACGGCGCTCCTGCCCCTTCAGGCCAGTGCCTTTACCCCTTATGACAGCTATACCTATTCCACGGCGACGGGTACGGAGAAACACGTTCATTCGCCCGCGCCCTTTATCCCCGGCCAGTATCTCAATGCGGAGGCCATGGGGGTCACCCTTTCCCGGCCGTCGGATTTCACCTTCGGGCCGGACGGCAGTCTGTATATTGTGGACACCGGACAAAACCGGATCGTCGTGCTGGACGAGGAATACCGCTTTGTCCGGGAAATCGCCGGCTTTACCAACGAGGGCAAGGAGGAGACTTTTTCTTCTCCCCAGGGGCTTTTTGTAGCGTCCAACGGCAGCTTGTACATATGCGACACGGAGAACTCCCGTATTGTCTATTTGGATGCCCAGGGAGAACTGGTGCGGATCTATACCTGCCCCGAAACTCCCGCTCTGAAGGCCGGGTACGTCTTCAAGCCGCTGAAAATCGCCGTGGATGACGCGGGTACGCTCTATGTTATCAATACGGATGAGTATTCCGGCTTGATGAAAATCACCGCCGAGGGGAAATTCGTCTCTTTTATCGGCAGCAACAAGGCGATTGTCAACCCGGTGGTCCAGTTCTGGAAAAACCTGCTTTCCCCGGAGCAGAGAGATCAGATGATGGATTTTATCCCGGTGGAATTCAACAATATCTCCATGGATGACAGCGGCTTCATTTTCGCGGTGAGCGCCTCCACGGCGGAGGATAATCCGATCAAGCGGCTGAATCTGTCCGGCGACGATATCCTGGTGCGTTCCGGCTATGTGGATGTGATGGGAGACGTTCTGTTCAAGATCACTCCCGATCCCAACGACGCCAGCAAAAAAGTGGAGGACCGCTCGGTGCTGGTGGATATCTGCTCCAGTTCCAACGGTAACTATTTTGTTCTGGACTCCCAAAAAGGGCGCATTTTCACCTATAACCGAGAGGGATATTTGCTGTACGCCTTCGGCACCAAGGGCACGCAGATCGGCACCTTCCAGAATCCCTGCGCCATTGAGGTGCGGGGAGAGAACCTGCTGGTACTGGATCAGGTGGCGGGCTCCATCACCATCTTCAACAAGACCAAGTACGCCAAGCAGATCACTAAGGCGGAGGACGATTACTATTCCGGCCGATATGAGGAAAGCATGGAGGGGTGGAACGAGGTTCTGAGAACCAACGCCTTCTTCGAATTCGCTTACCAGCAGCAGGGAAAGATCTATCTCCATCAGGGCGACGACGAGATGGCGATGAAGTGCTTTGAGCTGGGCAACTACCGCGGCGACAAAATCACCTTTATGACCGGTTACAACAAGGCGTTCACCGAATTCCGGAAGGATTTCATGTCGCAGTATCTGGGCGTGATGGTGATCGGCGGCGTGGGGCTGTGGCTCCTGCTGTACCTGCTCCATCGCTGGAGGAAAAAGAGAAAGGGGAAAAAGGCCGCGCGGCCGACCGGAGGTGAGGATAGATGAAGGAAAAAGTGAAGTTTGCCTTCCACGTCCTGACGCACCCCTTTGACGGGTTCTGGGACCTGAAGCGGGAGGGAAAGGGCAGTCTGCTGCTGGCGTTTATTTTTATCTTCCTGTGGATTCTGTCCAATGTGATTACCCAGGAGGTCACCAGCTTCCTGTTTAACGAAACCGCTCTGCAACTGGTGGACATCAGTGTGGAGATCCAGAAGGTACTGGTGGTGTTCATTCTTTTCTGCGTGGGCAACTGGTCTATCACCACGTTGATGGAGGGAGAGGGTTCCTTCAAGGATATTGTCATGGTGTTCGGCTATTCCTGCCTCCCTCTGTCCTTGATCAATATTCCGCTGGCTTTTCTCTCGCTGGTGTTCACCTATTCCGAGTCAGTTTATTATTCGGCTCTCAGCATACTGGCCGGCGTGTGGTTTTTCTTCCTGCTGTTTACGGGAATCATGACGGTGCATCAGTACACCGTGATGAAAATGGTGGCTACCTCCATCCTGACGGTGCTCGCCATGTTGGCGCTGGTGTTCATCTATCTGCTGTTCTTCAAGCTTATCTCCCAGTTTTCCACCTTTGTGTTGGCGATCTACCAGGAATTGAGCTATCGCATATGAGGGCTCATTTTCGGAACACATTATCAATCGATCTTGTGCCGCGGCCGCTGGCGGCGGGCATGAAGCGAGAAAGGCGTGGATCAGAACATGAAAAAGGGTAAACGAGCGCTCCCCTGTCTTCTGGCGGCGTGCCTAGCCTTTGGCCTTTGCGCCTGCGGCGGGGGAACGAATGAAATAAGCCTGGGGAACAACAGCCGCACACAGACCATTGATTTCTGCTTTGACGAAAGCGCGGGCAACCTCACCGCCTCGGCGGATAACAAGGAAAAGCTGACCGGCTTCGACAAGGTAGGGGAAAGCGGCATACTGGTGCTGTATGTCAACCGGGAAACCTCCTGCGTGGCGGTGGAGGATAAGCGCAGCGGCAAGCTGTGGTCCACCATTCCGCTGGATCTGGATACCGATACCGTCGCCACCGAGGACATGAAAAACATGATGCGCTCGGTGCTGAAGGTGGAGTACTACAGAAACAGCCAGAGAAACACCATGTACAGCTATGCGGACTGCATACAGGAAGACAAGTTCACCACCGAGGATATTGAAAACGGCGTACGCCTGATTTTCGATATCGGCAAGACGGAGGTCACCTTTGACGATCTTCCCTCCAAGCTCAGCGACGAGCGTTTCCAGCAGTTCTTCGTCAACAATGAAAATCTGACGGAGACGGATAAGAAGCGGGTGGACAAATATTTTGAGTTCAATGAGGAGGAAAACGTCTGGGAGATGACCAGCACCTCCACCACCACCCTGCGGGCGCTGTATGAGATCATGGGGCGCGTGGGCTACACGGAGGAAGAGCTGAAATACGACTGTGAGCAGAACGGCGTGGCCTATCAGGGCGGCAACAAGGTGTTTTTCAACGTCGCCGTGGATTATACCCTGCAGAACGACAGCCTGATGGTGGAGGTCCCGCTGGATGAGCTGGAATACAACACCAGCTACCCGCCCACCACCATTTCGGTGAACGAGCTGCTGATGCAGGACCGGGGCAATACCGCCGGCTCTCTCTTCATCCCCGATGGCAGCGGCGCGCTGGTATCCTTTTCCAAGGATCAATTGGATACCGGCAGCTATACCATCGATCTTTACGGCTCTGACCGTTCCATCTCCAACCTCAACGAAGAGGTCAAATCCATTTTGAATCTGATGCCGGTTTACGGCGTGGATGCCGGAAACAGCGGTATTCTGGCGATCATTGAGGACGGCGATACCTTTGCCCGGATCACCGCCACCAAGGCGGGGACTCTCAACTCCTACAACTTTGTCAGCGCCTCTTATACCGTGTCCGCCTCCACCCTGTCCGCCGTGGGCGACGGCAGCGCGGGCAGCCAGCTTCCCGTCACCCAGAAGGAGATCTATAAGGGCAGCCTGCGGACCCGCTATGTCATACTGGACGAGGAGGCATCCTACTCCCGTATGGCCGCCTGCTATAAAAAGTATTTGATGCAGCGGGACGGACTGGAGCTGAAGGGTGTTTCCCAGACGCCGGAATTCCAACTGGAGCTTATCGGCTCGGTGGCCAAGACCAAATCCTTTTTGGGTTTCCAGTATGAAGGCATCCAAAAGCTCACGACCTTCGATCAGGCGGCGGAAATCCTTAAGCTCTATGAAGAGGCCGGCGTCGATCATATCCAGCTCCAGTTCTCCGGGGCGCTCAAGGGCGGACTGGACAACTATTCCGTCAAAAAGACCAAGTTCCTTTCGGAATTGGGAGGCGCCAAGGGATACAAGAAGCTGGCGCAGACGCTGACGGATATGGGAGGCCATCTCTATCTGGCCAACGCTTTGATGTCGGTGCCGCAGGACAGCGGCGATTTCAACAGATATACTGAATCCGCCAAGACCATCGATCAGTCCATGGCCAAGGTGTTCAGCTACAATTTGGTTACGCTGGAAAAAGAAAAGTTGAGCGCCATCGTTTCCCCCGGTTATCTGCCCTCCTATATGGACGCCTATCTGGCCTCCGCTGGAAAGAAGGGCGTGGAAAATCTGGCCTTTGTGGATGTGGGCAGCAAGGTTTACGCGGATTACAACAACAATCTTGTCATTAACCGCCAGACCGCCAAGCGCAACGCACTGACGGCGTTGGAAAAGGCGGCAGGCAAAACGGAAAATCTGATGCTGACCTCCGCTTATATGGACAGCGTGCGGTATGCCAACTCCCTGGTGGAAATGCCCCTGTATTCCAATCAGCAGGCGCTGATCAGCCGCACGGTTCCCTTCATGGAGATCGTTCTCTCCGGCATTGTTCCCTACTCCGGCGAGGCGTATAATGAGGTGGACGATCAGGCCTATCTGCGGCTGAAAATGGTGGAAACCGGCGCGGTGCCCTATTTCTCCCTTTTCTACGCCGATAACACCCTGCTGCGCAACACCGATTACACCTACCTCACCTCCAACAACTACACCTTGTGGTTTGACGAATCGGTGGAGCTTTACAAGGAATATCAGACATTGTATGAAAGCATTGCCGGTTCCCATATTACGGGGCATGAGCAATTGCAGACGGACGTTTTCAAAACCGTCTACGCCAACGGCGTCAGTGTGATCGTCAACTATTCCAGCAAGGATGTGCAGGCAGACGGCAAGACGGTTCCCAGCATGGATTATATCGTGGGTAAGGAGGGCTAACCGGTGAAACTGACACTTAAACAAAGGAAAGCGCGCAACGGCCTGCTGTATATTCTGCCGTGGATCATCGGGATGCTGTGCTTCTTTATTCCCGCCATCTGGGTGACCGTCAGCTACAGCTTCTGCAAGGTGGATCAGACCAACTTTTCCCTGACCTTCGTGGGCTTCGCCAATTTCTACCGGGCTTTCCGGGAGGATGCGCAGTTTCCTCAGCTACTGGCGGATATTCTGCTCACCAACCTGAAGAACATCCCCCTGATTCTGGTATTCAGCTATTTTGTGGCGCTGCTGCTCAAAAAGCCCTTCAAGGGCGCGGGAGTGGTCAAGGCCATCTTCTTCCTGACGGTGATCCTCTCCTCGGATATGTTCATCAATATGCAACTGGACACCAGCGGCATCGTCAACGCCCAGACGCAGGGCGTGTTGGAAAACGCCTCATCCTTCTTCAGCACCATTGACGGAGAGGTGTTCACCCAATACCTTACCAGTTTCGGGGTGGGCCAGGGGATCATCGATTTCATCTCCGCGGCCGTGACCAGTATAACCGATATCTTTATCCGCTCCGGCGTACAGATCTTTATCTTTCTGGCGGGGCTGAGTTCCATCCCCGACAGTATGTACGAGGCGGCCAGCATGGAGGGCGCCACCTCCTGGGAGTGCTTCTGGAAGATCACCTTCCCCATGACCACCCCCATCATCATGGTGAATTTCGTCTACACCATCGTGGATTCCTTCAACTCCATGCTTTCCCCGGCTATGCAGTACATCAACGATACCGGATTCAAGAGCGGCGTTTACGGTTATGCCAGCGCCATGTCTATGATCTACTTCCTGATTATCGGGATCTTCATCGCCATCGTTTTCCTGCTGACGCGGAAAAAGATATTCTATTATGTCTGAGAAACGGAGGGAAAAGCTGTGGAATTCGTAAATTCGGCCAAACGCCTGGCGGAGAAGAGAAACCTCAACAAAGCCAAGCGGAAATCCCTCCGGATTGCGTCCGGTATTATCAAATTCATCTTCCTGTTCGGCTTCTGCTTTGTCATTCTGTATCCTGTCGCCACCATGATCCTGAAGACCTTCATGGACAAACGGGATCTGATCGACAACTCGGTTATCTACATCCCGCGGCACTTTACTCTGGAGAACATCAAGGCGGCGGCCATGACCCTGAATTACGGAAAGTCTTTGATGAACACCGTCGTGATCACCATCTCCACAACCGTGCTGCAGGTGCTCTCCTGCATGATGGTGGGCTACGGCTTTGCACGGCATGATTTTAAGGGCCGCAATCTCCTTTTCGGCCTGGTGATCTTCACCGTCATCGTGCCGCCTCAGCTCTTCACCATCCCGTATTTTAAGTCCTTCCGTGAGTTTGATTTCTTCGGCCTTATCGGCGCCGTCACCGGCGAGCCGCTGAATCTGCTGAACTCCTATCTGCCTTTCTGGCTTTTGGGGATCACCTGCATGGGAATCAAGAACGGCATTTTCATCTACCTCTTCCGGCAGTGCTTTAAGAACATGCCGCTGGAGCTGGAGGAGGCCGGTACCATCGACGGGGCCAACAGCTTCGGCATTTTCACCCGGATCATGATCCCCAATGCCATCACGGTGATTGTGACGGTTATCCTGTTCTCCATCGTCTGGCAGTATAACGATGTGACCTATACCCGCATTTTCTTCATTTCCGAGCCCAACTTCTCCTCCGCCTACGGCAGCCTGGCCACCATCACCGATCAGGTGAGGGAGTTCCTGGGTTACGCCAAGGAGGACGTGAGAGCGACGGCGTATTATCCCCTGCTGAAAAGCGCCGGTACCTGTATCATGATGCTGCCGTTGATCGCCTTCTATGCGGTGGCGCAGAAATTCTTCGTACAGGGCGTGGAGCGTTCCGGCATCGTCGGCTGAGTCCGGCAGATTTTGTAATCAACCGGTTATTCCGCCTCCGCAGCGGCGGGTCGCGGCATAGGAGCCGGACAGAAAGGCATGATTTTCATATGCAAAGTATCGAGCTTAAGCAGGTCACGGTTTTGGGTATGCTGGCCCATCGGATTCTGCGAAACAGTATGCGGCTGGAATCGGGCAAGTATCAGCCGGACAGGGTTTATCAGGCGGAAAACTGCGAGTGGCCGGCGGACTGGGAGGGCCGGGTCCTCCTGGCGCAGACCCGGATTTTGGAGGATTCCCACCGGGAGCCCTCCTTCATGCGGGAAATCTTCGAGGGCGTCTACGCCCGCTTCAACAAAAAGGGCTATCTGGGCCCGATCCTGCCCGACGGGGAATTCAACGAGCAGCAGCTTTCCGGTCATAACTGGCTGCTGCGCGCGCTGCTGGAATATCGCCGGCTGACTGGGGATAAAGCGGCGGAGAATGCCGCCTATACCATCGTGCGCAACTTGTATCTGCCGCTGCGGGGCGGCGCTTACGCCCGGTATGCGGTGCAGCCGGAAAAACGCGTTTTCCAAGGCAACCCCGACGGCTGTCTCACCGGCGACTGTGTGGACGGGTGGTATCTGTCCACGGATATCGGCTGCGCCTATATGTGCCTGGATGGATTGTCCGCCGCTTACCGCGATCTGGACATCCCCGAACTCAAGGGGCTTCTGGAGGAGATGATCGAGGAGTTTGGCAAGATCGATTTTGTCGGTCTGTCCATGCAGACCCACGCGACCCTCTCCGGCATCCGTGGTATTCTGAACTTCTACCGCAGCACCGGCGAAGGGAAATATCTGGAGCTGGCCAAGTGCCTGTTCCATCTGTATCTCAGCGAGGGCATGTCGGAAAACTACGGCAACTACAACTGGTTCCAGCGCCCCCTATGGACCGAGCCCTGCGCCATCGTGGATTCCTATATGGCGGCGATGGAGCTTTACCGGATCACCGAGGAAATCCCCTATTTTGAGGTGGCGCAGAAGATTTATCTCAACGCCCTGGGCCATGCCCAGCGGATTAACGGCGGCTTCGGCTGCGACAACTGCGTGGGCGCGGAAAGCCCCTTCCTGACGGTTCACGGCAACGGCGTCGACGCTTTCTGGTGCTGTTCCATGCGGGGCGGCGAGGGACTGGCGGAGGTCTGCCGGAGCATTGCGCTGGAAAAGGACGGGATCCTGCACATCGGCTTCTACAATCCCTGCGAGATCCGCTGGAAGGATGCGGTGGTCACCCTGAAAACCGGCTATCCCGCCCAGGGGCATGTGGAGCTGAAGGTGGTGGGCAGCATGGAGAAGCTGGGCTTGTTCCTGCCCTCCTACGCGCAAACCGCCAAGGTCACAGTGAACGGCGTCGAGACGGCCTGCGAAAAAAAGAACGGCTTCCTGCTGGTGCCTCTCGGCGGCGGGGACTGCCAGGTCACCCTGGATTTCTCCATTCCGCTGCTGGAAGAGAAGGTCATCAACAAAAACAGCCTGCAGGGGTATCATTCCTTCAGCCATGGTTTCCTAATGTTGGGCGTGGAAAGCCAGAGCGAGCACCAACTGGCGGGCGAGCTTCTCCACGACGAGGGCGCCTGCTATCACGCCGGCGAGCTGAAGTTCCGTCCGCTGGACGACACCTACCGGATCAATCTGAAGGATCTGAAGGACCGGAAGCTCCAGGTCCTCTTCCGCCGCTGACATCGCGGACGGTATTCTCCGCGTGTGCGGAATATGGAAAGGCAGGATAACGCCATGAGTGAATCCGTTGCGTTCAAAAAGGCGACGGCGGTATGGGCCGCCGGCCGTGAAAAGGAAAAAAACCTGACCTTGGTCTTCAAAGCGGTGGTGGCCCCCGGCGAGGCGGTGTTGCGCCTGACGGGAAGCACCGCCTATCAGGTGTGGATCAACGGCCGTTTTGTCGCCGCCGGTCCCGCCCGCACCTGCCCGGGCTATTTCCGGGTGGATGAGCTGCCCGTCGGTTCCTGGCTGACGGAGGAGAAAAACAGCCTGGCCGTGGTGGTGGCGGGGTATAACGCCGATTCCTTCGAATATGTGAACCAGCCCTCCTTCCTGACCGCGGAGCTGGAGCGGGACGGCGCGATTGTGGCCGCCACCGGCGCCGCGGGGGATTTCCGCTGCCGTGAGGTGACGGAACGGATCAAAAAAGTGGAGAAATACAGCTATCAGCGCAATTTCGCCGAAGCCTACCGGCTGACGGAGGATTACGAGCGGTATCTGACCGATCCGGAGGCGGAGGCGGCCTCGCTGCCGCTGGCGGAGTATGCTCCGGGCGCCTATTTGGAGAGGCACGTGCCCTACATGGACTATCAGGCGCTGGTTCCCGAGGCCGTCGCGGGCGCGGGGAAGGTGCGGCTGCAGGAAAAGGACACCGGCTGGGCCACCGCTTTGCAGCACCCGCCGGAGCGGATCCTCAATTTCCCCAATGAAGAGCTGGAGTGCCGGATTTTCGCGGATATACGGCGTATGGTTTTCGAGCCGGAGGAAACGGCCTCCCGTGCGGCGGGAGCTGAACGGCTGGAGGCGGGACGGTATCTGCTTTACCGCTTTCCCTATAACGATACCGGCTTCATCTGTGCCACCATCCGCTGTGAGGAAACCACCGAGCTGCATTTCCAGTTCGATGAGATCATTGTGGACGGACAGGTGGATCCGTTGCGGATGGGCTGCGTCAACGACATCCGTCTGACGTTGGCGAAGGGCACCTATCGCTTCCAGACCTTCGAGCCCTATGTCATGCAGGGGCTGCGGGTGCTGGTTCTTTCCGGCGCCTGCGTGCTGGAGGATGTCCGGCTGCAGGAATACGCCTACCCCGCCATCCCCGCTCTGAAATCCTACCGGGATCCCGAGCTGCAGCTCATCTATGACGCGGCGGTGCGTACCTTCCGGCAGAATTCGCCAGATATCTATATGGATTGCCCCTCCCGTGAACGGGCCGGCTGGCTGTGCGACAGCTTCTTCACCTCCCGGGTGGAGCGGATCCTCACCGGCGAGTCCCGGGTGGAGCGGAATTTCCTGGAGAATTTCCTGCTGCCGGAGAGCTTTGTGGATATGCCGGAGGGGATGCTGCCCATGTGTTATCCCTCCGATCCCTCCGAGCACCAATACATTCCCAACTGGGCGATGTGGTTCGTGCTGGAGCTGCGGGAATATCTGGACCGCACCGGCGACCGGGCGCTGGTGGATGCGCTGAAAAAACGGGTATATGACCTGGCGGCCTATTTCCGCCGGTATGAAAACGAGGATGAGCTGCTGGAGAATCTGGACGGCTGGATTTTCCTGGAATGGTCCCGGGCCAATGACGCCGATGTGGTGGCGGGGGTCAATTATCCCACCAACATGACCTATGCGGGCACGCTGCGGGCCATCGGGGAGTTGTATGGAGACGGGGAGCTGGTGGAAAAAGCCGACCGGATCATCGAAACAGTTCGCCGCCAGTCCTATGATGCCGATAAAGGTTTTTTCACCGACAATGCGGTGCGCCGGGACGGCCGGCTTACGAGTACCGGCGTCACCACCGAGGTGTGCCAGTATTACGCCTTCTTCTTCGGCGCGGGTACGCCGGAACTTTATCCCGAACTATGGAGACGGCTTACCACGGATTTCGGCCCCTTCCGCAAAGAGAAGAATCCCTGGCCTCAGGTGGACTTTGCGAATATGTTCATCGGCAACTATCTGCGGCTGGATGTGCTGCTGCGGTATGGGCTGCATGACCGGCTGCTGGAGGAGCTAAAGGGCTACTTCCTCAACGGCGCCCGGAAAACCGGCACCCTGTGGGAGAACAACACCGAGGTGGCGAGCTGTGACCATGGCTTTGCATCCCATGTGATCTATATTCTGGATGCCATTGAGAAGGCGGAAGGCAGGGCGCTGTAAGGCACGGAGGAAAACGGGATGAAACGAGGACTGCTGCATTACGCGCCGGAGGACGGCTGGTTCGGGGATCCCATGCCGGTTTATGCCGACGGGGTTTATCACATCTATTACACCAAGCTGTCAGATAAGCAGGGGTGGCTGTGCTGGGGGCATGTCGCTACCCGGGATTGGAAAGAGTACCAGGAACTGCCCGACTGCCTGCTGCCGGACGATCGGGATGTGAGCCTCACCACCGGATCGGTGCTGTATCATGAAGGCGTCTATCATGCGTTTTACGCCGCCTGCGGGACGGACGGTATTTATCGGATTTTTTCCGCCGTAAGCCGAGATGGCGTGCTGTTTGAAAAGAATCGCGAAAGCCTACTTCCCGAGGGGCGGCCGGGCTACCGCGGGGACGACACCTGGCGGGATCCCTGCGTTTTCTGGAATCCGGCGGAGAGCTGCTTCTGGATGGTGTTTTGCGCCCGCCGCCCCTCTCAAAATTTCAATAGCTTCCCCGGCGTGCTGGGCCTCGCCAAATCGGCGGATCTGGCGCACTGGAGGCTGTGCCCCCCGCTTTGGGAGGCGGGGTATACCACCGCGCCCGAATGTCCGGACCTCTTTCCCATAGGGAACCGTTGGGCGCTGCTCTATTACTGGCATGAGACCCGGATTCGGTATGCCGATTCCCCGGCTGGCCCTTTTATCCGGGGACCGGTGATTTCTCCCGATCATTTTGATATGATGGCGGGCAAGCGTCTGTCCGATGGCCGCCGGCATATTCTTCTGGGCTGGATTCCGCGGAAAAGCTGCGACTGCGGGGAACGGATCTGGGGCGGCCACATGGCCTGTCCCCGGGAACTGACGCTGAACGAGGACGGCAGGGCGGGCACCCGGTTTTTGCCCGAGGTGGACGCTTGGTTCCCCCGGGAGGAAGAGCCGCTGAATGAAAAACGGCTGACGACCGACGGCGGAAGCTGGAGTTTTTTCCCCGGCGGTTTCACAGCGCGGGCGGAGACGGCTCCCGCATTTGCCTACGCTGCGGATATGCCCGCCGATTACCGCCTGCGCTTCCGGCTGCGATTGCAGGGCGCCTGGCCCACGGCCATGCTTCTTCTGCGCACCGAGCCGGATTCCCGCCGCGGCGCTTTCGCCCAGCCCGTGGACGAAGGATATCAATTGATATGGGAGAAGGAAAGCGGCCTTCTCCGCTTGCGGGAGCTGTATATGTGGGATCAGCGCAGCGACTTGGCCGTCGTCCCCTGGAGGGCGGCGGAGGGTTGCTGCCAGGTGGATCTGCTGCTCCACGGGGATCTGCTGGAAGTGGGACTCGATGGAGAGAGCAGCCTGGTCTGCCGGCTGCTGAAGCATCCGAAGGGGGATCTGGCCTTCTGTGTACAGGACGGCGCGCTCACCCTGGAGGGGCTGGAGCTGCGGACGCAATAGATGGAATTTCATAAAGGGGCAGGTCCCCGGACAAGGAGAAAACGATGGCGAACGAGAGCAAATCACACAAGAGCCGCCTGCTGCGGCCCCTGGCCCTGCTGCTGGCGGCCGGTATGCTGACGCTGGGCTTTTCCGGTTGCAAGCCGGGGGAGGACGCATCCTCCACCCCTTCCTCCGACAATGAAAGCACGGCCTCCACCGATCCGTCCTCTGCGGACAGCTCCTCCGATACTTCCACCTCCTCCGAAGGAGCGGGCAATGAAATCATGGGAGAGGGTTACGACGTGACGAAGGATACGTTTTACGACAAGGAATCCCTTTATGTCACCTGGCTGAACGTATGGAACGGTTCCAGCGAATTCTGGTGGAATGGCCTGGCCGCCACCACCTCCGTCAACGGAATCAAGGTGCAGGTGGACGGGGAGTTCGTCTGCTTCGATTCCATGAAGCCGGCGCATCGCAAGGCGATGGTGGACGAGGCCAAGGGCGCCGGCATCGATGCCCTGGTGATGGACCTCACCAACGGCTATGCCGGCTGGTCCGCCTCCGCCAAGGATTATCAGAAGCTGTGCTATGAAAACGGCATGAAGTTCGCCTGCGCCGTGCATCCCACCGATGCCCAAAGCGTGGAAACCATGTGCCAGTACATCTGGACGAGGTACGCCGGCCCCGGCGTGGCTGCCTATTCCTCCTCGTATCTCTATAAAAACGGCAAGCCGGTGCTGGTGCTGTATTGCACCACCGCGGAATTCGCGGCGGCCAGCGCGGCCACCTCGGAATACCGGCAGAAGTTCGAGGTGGTATGGTCCTCCGGCGAAAACAGCAAAACGGACAAATGGGGCTGGCAGATCGAGCCTCATGTGGGGCCCATGCTGTCGGGGGATTCCATGTTCATCACCCCCTCCACCACCTGGAATTCCCCGCAGGGCTCCTCCGGCTCCTGGAGAAATTCCCTGGCGATGCTGGACTTCTGCTTCCTGGCGCGCAACGAGGCCAAGCCGAAATACACCATCGTCGGTTCGATGGACGATCTTTTCGAGCGCAACGGCTGGGGGATCATGGATACCACCAACGCTTTCTATCAGCAGCCGTTGGATGGGAATCCTGAGGCCAACGCCCAGCTCGGAAACGGCTTACAGATGCGGGATATCAACGGCAACATCAGCTTTGACGCCTACTATAACCGGGTAAAGAGCTGGATCGCGGGCGAAGCCAAGGCGTATAATGCCGGCGGGGTGATCCCGGACGGCGCTTATACCATCACCGGCGCGTCCAGCGGCAAGCAGTTCGGGGTGACCAGGCCGCGGCCGGGAATGTACAACGACGTCGGGGCTTCCTTCATTCAGGACACCCATTTGAATTCCGATATGGAAACCTACTATTGGTTCTACCATCTCGGGAACAACGAATACCGGATCGTCAAGCTTTCCAGCGCCTTGTCCTTGCAGGCGGGCGGCGAAGGCCAGCTCATGCAGCAGTGGACGGACGCGGTGGAGGAGCAGCGATGGATCGTCAAGAAGCTGGGTAACGGCAGCTACACGCTGGTGAACAAGAAAACCGGCCAGGCTATTGCCGCTGCCGAGTCGGACGGAAACGTCATCCGGATGCTCAACGCCAACGAGTCCAGCGCCGACCAGCAGTGGAAGCTGGAGCCGGTCAAAAACCGGATAATGGAATAATCGGCCGGTCGTTTGAACGGTCAAAGGGATCGAGGCCGCCGCAAAATGTCCGGTTTTGCGGCGGCCCTTTCCAGTAAAGGAGAGAGGCAAAAATGTGGAAAAGGAAATTTCGCGCGGCCGCCCTGTGTCTGGCGGCGGGGGTGCTGTTGATGGGGGGGACCGCATGCGACGGACAGCCCGCTGATTCCTCCGCCGCGCCATCCTCCCCCGGATCGGAGACGACCGCTCCGTCCACCACCGCCAAGCCGGATAAAAACGTCCTGTTCGGCGTGGATTACGATGCGGATTCGGATGCTTTCTACGACAAGAAGGAGCACTATATCACCTGGCTGAATGTGTGGAACGGTTCCAGCGAATACTGGTGGGCCCAGAGGGCGGCCACCAATTCCTATTATGGAACCAAGGTTTTGGTGGACGGGGAATACGTCTGCTTCGACTCCATGAATGAAAAGCATCGCCTGGCGATGTTCCAGCAGGCGAAAGACGCGGGGATCGACGTGCTGGTGATGGATCTCACCAACGGTCACAGCGGCTGGGGCACCCCGTCCAAGGGGTATCAGAAGCTGTGCTTTGAAAACAATATGAAATTCGCCGCGGCGGTGCATCCCACCAGCGCCCAGCACATGGAGGAGATCTGCGCCTTTATTTGGAAAAGCTATGCGGCGCCGGGAACGGCCCTGTATTCCTCCGCATATATGTATAAAAACGGCAAGCCGGTACTGGTGCTGTATTGCTCCCCGGGCGAATTTGAGGCGGCCAGCGCCTCCACGGGCGAATACCGGCAGAAATTCGAGGTGGTGTGGGCCTCCGGCGAGGACAGCAAAGCGGATAAATGGGGTTGGCAGATCGTGCCGCAGGACGGCCCCATGCTGTCCGGGGATTCCATGTTCGTCACTCCCTCCATCGCCTGGAATTCCCCGCAGGGATCCGCCGGCTCCTGGCGGAAATCCCTGGCGATGCTGGACTTCTGCTTCCTGGCGCGCAACGAGGCCAAGCCGACGTACACCATCGTCGGTTCCATCGACGATATGTCGGAACGCAACGGCTGGGCGATCATGGATACCACCAATGCCGTGCAGCAGAGTCAGGACGGCCCCGGCAAGCCGGTGGTGGAATCCATGGGAGACGGCCTGCAGATGCGGGATATCAACGGCAACATCAGCTTTGACGCCTACTATAACCGGGTAAAGAGCTGGATTGCGGGAGAGGCTGGGGCGTATAATCCCGGCGGGGTGATCCCGGACGGCGCCTATACCATCACCGGCGTGTCCAGCGGCAAGCAGTTCGGCGTTATCCGGCCCAAGGTGCGGTCGGAAAACGATATCGGCGCGGCTTTTGTCCAGGATACCTACCTGTATACGGATATGGAAAGCTACTATTGGTTCTATCATCTGGGCAATGACGAATACCGGATTGTGAAGCTCACCAGCGGCCTGTCCCTGCAGCCGGGCGGGGAAGAGCTGATCCAGCAGTGGACGGATGCGGTGGAGGAGCAGCGATGGCTTATCAAAAAGCTGGACAATGGCAGCTATACCCTGGTGAACAAGAAAACCGGCCAGGCCATAGCGGATGCGGCGCAGACACAGGGGAATATCCGTGTGCTGCCGGCGGACGCGGGCAGCGCGCAGCAGCAGTGGCGGCTGGAGCCGGTAGCCAACCGGATCATGGAATAAAACCGATTTATCAGAGGACGAGAAGCGATTGACCGATCTTATTCCGGCACTTATTCCGGCAGACTTTTGGCAGACGACATACATATAGGGGGAAAGACGGGTGAGATTCCGGTAACGGACGTTCAGCAGACGCCGTGTTTTCCGTCTCACAAGTTGAAAGGAGTGTCGTCAATATGCGCCAATCTCGAAAAATCCTGTCTGCGTGCATGGCCCTGGCTCTTTGCCTGACCCCCTTGGGGGCGGGCGCCGATGCGGCCCCTCAAGCGTCCTCCTATAATCCTACGGTGGGAATCTGGTACAGCACCTGGTACGCCAAGGAGGGTCCTTATCTCTGGATCGACGGCCACGGCTATGGCTCGGTCGGCCAGTTCCTGGAGGATGTCAACGGGGACGGCAAGGACGACGCCGTGATCTGCTTTGAAAACGGCGACTGGTATGTGGCGCTGTCCACCGGCGCGGGCTTCGGCGGCGCCAGCCGCTGGTTTTCCGGCCTGGGGGTCGGTTCCGCTAACCAGTTCATCGCGGACGTCAACGGGGACGGCAAAGAGGATGCGGTCATTTTCAATGCCAGCGGCTCCTGGTATGCCTCCCTGTCCAACGGCAGCGGCTTCAACAACTACAGCCAGTGGACCGACGGCCACGGCTACGGTTCCAACAGCCAGTTCCTGGAGGATGTGGACGGGGACGGCCGGGCGGACGCCATCGTTTTCTTCAGCGGTGACGGAAGCTGGTATGTGTCCACCTCCCGGGGCGGCGATTTCAGCGGATACAGCCGCTGGCTCCTCGGCTTCGGGGCGGGATCCCAGAAGCAGTTGTTCGCGGATGTCAACGGCGACGGGAAAAAGGACGCCGTTTTCTTCTCCACCACCGGCGTCACCGGCTCGGATTGGAGTTGGGCCAAATCCCTAGGAAACGCCTTTCAGGATTCCGGCGTGTGGAAGTACCGGCACGGCTATGGCTCCACCAACCAGTTGGCGGGGGATATCTATGGGGACGGAACGGACGCGCCGGTGGCCTTCCTGGGGGATACGGGAGCCTGGAAGGCCTTACCTGCCAACCTCTATTATGTTTTCCCCAACATTTACAACACCTGGGAAGCCGGTTTCAAGAACAACAACCGCCCCATCTCCTATAAACCCCGTACCGGCGGCGTTTATCAGACCTATGACAGCGGGGATCCGGCGGTGATCGATGAGCATTTGGCCATGATCGCGGATGCGGGGATCGATTATCTGCTGTTTGATCTGACCAACCATGTCAACGCGGACAACGCGTATATCAAAAACCGGGCCAAGGCGGTGGCGGAGCGGATCCGGATTTGGAATCAGGACAGCGCTCACCGCAAGATCCGGTATGCGGTGGGGATCGGCGGTATCCAGATGACCCACAGCCCCTCCACGGTGGAAGAGGAATGTACCATCATTTACGACGAATTCTTCAGCCAAAGCATAGGTGGGGATAATTATTATCAGATAAACGGCAAGCCGCTGATCGTCACCTATGCGGAATATGCCGACCGTTTGGGCTGGGAGCAGAGCACCATCAGCAAAACCTCCTCCAACCGCTTCACCGTGGAATGGATGCAGGGGACGTTGACGGGCACCAACGCTTCGGGGCAGCCTCCTCTGGCGGATATCGGCCGGTATTACGGCTGGACCTATCCCAACGGTTCCATCGCCAGCACCGGCACCATGGTGGCCCAGCCGGGACACAACAATTATGTGGGAACCTTTATCTCCCGGCAATACAATGGGGTGAACGGCGGCTTCTATTCCACCCAATGCTGGCAGCGGATCCTGCAGCAGAAGCCGCAGAACGTGGTGATCAACTCCTTCAACGAGTTCGCGGAGGAAACGGCGGTGCAGCCCTCGGATACCGCGGGGCTCACCAGTCCCAGCGAGAAGTGGTACAATCAGAACGGGCAACTGGACCCGGATATGTATTGGAACATGACCAAGCAGTATATCGCCCAGCTTAGGCAATGATTCCCTGAAACACCCGAAATAATGGAAAACACGTCTGCTGAAACGGTTCGGAACAAATCAGGGCCGGCATGGAATTAACCATTCCATGCCGGTTCCTCTTTATGTGCTTCAGCGGTGTTTAAGGGGCTCTTCCGCCGCCAAAACTTGCAGTGGAAAAGGGAATGTGGTATACTGTCGAAAGCGTTTGTCACAAAAGGAGGAACCAAAGTCTTGAATAGATCGGGAAACAGGCGCAAGGCCTGGATCTGGATAACCGCCCTCACCTGCGCTGTGGCGCTCCTGACGCTGGGCGGCGCCTGGTGGGTGTGGGCCGCCGCCAGGGAGGAAAGCGCCAGACTGGTGGGCGCGCCCTATTTCGGTTCGGGAGAAGGGACGGCAGGCGCCGTTTCCACCGCCCCCACGGTGCCGGCCGCCGGGGAAACCCGGCCGTCGTCCGGAAGCGGCCTGGCGGAGGAGTCGGCTGTCACCACGGCCACGACGGAGGCGTCGGCTTCCACCGCGATCACAACGCCGCCAACCAGCGGCGCACCGTCCGCAGCCGCTCCGACGCAGCGTCCCACAGCGCCCAGCGAGCCGCCGAAAATCACCGAGCCGCCACAGCCGACGAAGCCCACCCAAACGCCGCCCTCCATCACCTATGAGCAGTATATGGAGGAGACCTATTTTATCGGCGATTCCCGCACCAACCGGATGATGATGTATGGCTATGTGGCCCGGAGCCGGGCCTTCGCGCTCAACGGCATCAATCACAGCGACGCCCGCACCAGACGTTTTGTGGATCTGGGAGACGGACGGCTGCGCTCCATGGCGGAGGCGGTGGCTGTGGTCAAACCGGAGCGGATGGTGGTTTCCCTGGGGATCAACGGCCTCTCCTTTATGAGTGAGAGCGGGTTTATGGAAACCTATGCGGAATTCCTCGAGGGCCTGCGGGAAGCATCGCCCGACACCGCTCTGGTGGTACAGGCGATTCTGCCGGTTTCCGCCGCCTACGAGCGCAAGGATCCCCGGATGACCAATGAGAAGATCGACCGGTATAACGAGCGGCTTCGCGCCATTACCGAGGCCTGCGGCGGCCGCTTTTTGGACACGTCGGCGGTGCTGAAGGATGAAAAGGGGGATCTGGCCGCCGCCTATGATTCGGGCGATGGTCTTCATTACAATAAAGCGGCGTACAAGGTCCTTTTCGGTTATATCGAGGAGCATCTGGAGCTGGCGCTGTAAACCCAAGGCGGGCCGTTGGGCCCGCCTTTTTTGTATAGGGAAAACCACCGGCCTATGAGCTGTCCTTTATTCCCTGTACGGCTCAACAGCCGATGGGTTTTACGCTGCAAAAAGCCCTAAGCAGCAAAGCAGCTTAGGGCTTGCGGTACGGCCGACAGAGCACGTGGCGTCGGGCGCCTTCTCTACACGGGTAGAATCCGGCGGCGCTTATTCATCCGGCCGATTCATCCGAATTTCGGTGTGCGGCGTAAAAGGAGGGCATAAAGGCTTCCATCGAACACTTTTTTCGCAAAGTCCCCACTCCTCGCCGCCGTTCTTGCCATCGCTTTTCCACCTTGCCCCGCTTATGCGGTAGGTGAAATTACCCGGCGGAAGGGGGCGCTGCCGCTGCTTTCAGGCAATGGTACGCCTCTTCCGGAGAATCGATATCCATCACACGGCTCTCCATGGGACACAGCCCGTCTTTTCGCCGGTTAACGATCCGCGGCACAAGGCCGCCTGCTTTATAGGGGATCCCGTGAGAGCGAAACACACAGGCGGCCGGTTCACTGATCACCGCTGCGTAAACCTCCCTCACGCCCGCGTACACCATCAGCAGGGCCGCCGCCTTTCCGATCACCTTATCCGCCACGGCCGCCTCCCGCAGGGGCGCCTCCGGCTGTTCCAACCACTCCAGCAGCGGCCGCACCCCTCGTTCGGTGGAAAAACAGGTGCTGCCGTTTTTCACCGCGACGCAGGTATAGCCTCCCTCCGCCAGCAGTTTTCTAGCTTTTTTGACCTCATCGCTCATACAGCAGACCACCCTTTTTCAGCGCCAGCAGCAGCGCGGGAATCACCACCATCTGCACCACGATGCCGGGCAGACCGGTGACGACGGCGCCGGCCGCGGCCGCCCAGGCGGACGCGGCAAAGGGCAGCCGAAGGTGCAGAAGCTGCAGAGCCGTCACCAGGGAGAGAAAATAGATCGTCCGGCCGCCGAGCATCGCCAGCAGCAGGCTGGGGAAGGTGGGTAGCCGCAGTTTTTGAAAAAATAGACCAGTCAGCATGCCGTAGCCCGCCAGCTCCAGCATCATAAAGGGGAGCATCATGGGCGCCGGCATGAGAAAGCCGGTGATCAGACAGCTTGCCGCCGGGGTCAGCAGCCCCACCAATCCGCCCCACACGGGGCCGAGGAAAAAACCGCCCAGCAGCACGGGTATATGCATGGGCAGCAAGGTTTTACCCGCCATATCCCCGCCCACCATATGGAACAACTG
>CAKTTT010000003.1 GCA_934615635.1 uncultured Eubacteriales bacterium
TTACAATGTGGCGGACACCTGGATCGTAGGGCGTTTCCTTGGCTCGGACGCTCTGGCGGCCGTGGGCTCCTCCTACACCCTCATGGTGTTTCTGACCTCCATCCTGCTGGGCCTCTGCATGGGCAGCGGCGCCTTTTTCTCCATCCAGTTCGGCAAGCGGGATTTTGAACAGCTGAAAACCGGCTTTTTTCTTTCTTTTCTGCTGATCGGCTTTGTCACGCTGCTGCTGAACGCCGCCGCCTTCGCGGGGCTGGACGGCATGATCACGCTCCTACAGGTACCCGCCGAGCTCCGGGGGATGATGAAGGCTTATCTCTTCTGTATTTTCCTGGGAATCCCGGCTACCTTTCTCTATAACTATTTCGCCTCTCTTCTGCGAGCGGTGGGCAACTCCGTGGTGCCGCTGGTTTTTCTGGCGGCCAGCGCGGTGCTGAATATCCTGCTGGATCTTCTTTTTGTCGTCGTTTTTCCCTGGGGCGTGACGGGGGCCGCCGCAGCCACCGTTCTTTCGCAATTTGTATCCGGCATCGGCATCATGGTCTACTACGCGCTCCGTTTCCCGGCTTTGCGGGTGAAAAGATCACACATGCGCTGGGACGCCTCCATTCTCAGGGAAATCACCTCTCTGTCTTTGCTGACCTGCATCCAGCAATCGGTGATGAATCTGGGGATCCTGCTGGTTCAGGGGCTGATCAACAGCTTCGGCACGGTGATCATGGCGGCGTTTGCGGCGGCGGTGAAAATCGATTCCTTCGCCTATATGCCGGTGCAGGATTTCGGGAACGCCTTTTCCACCTTTATCGCCCAGAATTATGGGGCGGGAAAGGCCGAGCGGATCAGAAAAGGGATGCGCAGCGCGGCTCTTTGCGCCGCCGGCTTCTGCCTGCTCATCAGCCTGCTGGTCTGTCTGCTGGCGCGGCCTTTGATGGGGCTTTTCATCGATGCCTCCCGCACCGATATCATCGCGGCGGGAGTGGGATACCTGCGGATTGAAGCCTCCTTTTACATCGGCATCGGCCTGCTCTTCCTCTTTTACGGCTTTTACCGGGCGGTGGGCAGACCGGGCATATCGGTGGTGCTGACGGTGATTTCCCTCGGCACCCGGGTGGCGCTGGCTTATCTGCTCTCCGCGCTGCCGGCGATGGGGGTCACCGGGATTTGGGTTTCCGTCCCCATCGGCTGGCTGCTGGCCGATCTGGCCGGCGCTCTCTATTACATCCGGCATAGAAAGGTCCTGCTCGGCGGGTGAGGGCGGGAACGAGGGAGGCGGCGGGCCGACAACCCGCCGCTTTTTTCCTGATGACAAGAAAGTTTTTTAAATCCTTTCGGCCCCTTTCCCGTTATTCTTATTGAGAGGAGGGAGCGTATGGAGGAGCGAGAGCTCATCCGGCTGGCGCAAGGCGGAGATCGACAGGCGCTGGATGCCCTTATCCGCCTGCACTACCGGGATATCTACCGCTTTCTGGCGCGTAAAACCGCCTCGGCCGCCGCGGCGGAGGATCTGACACAGACGGTGTTCCTTCGCTTTGTGCAGCACCTGGGCAGCTATACCGACCGCGGGCTGCTCCGGCATTATCTGCTGCGGCTGGCGGTCAATACCGGCAATGATTATTTCCGGGAGCGGAAACCCTCCCCTCCGTTGGAAGCGGACGAAACCCTCCCCTCTCTCGCCTGCATCCACCGGGAAGCGGAGCAGCGGGAGCTGATCCGGCAGGCCCGGGCGCTGCTCGCCGGGCTTCCCTCCGCCCAGCGGGACGTCATCCTTCTGCATGTATACCACGGCCTGAAATTCCGGGAGATCGCCGGCATAGTCGGCTGTCCCTCCTCCACCGTCAAATCCCGGTACCGGCAGGGCCTGCAGAAAATCAAAATTTCGTTAAAGGAAAGGGGCTTTGACCACTATGACGAATCATGATGTGCGGCGGCTGTTGGAGGCAGACGCCCTTCCTTACGAGCCGGAGAAGGCCATGGAGGAACGGATTCTGCGCGTCCAGGCGCTGGCGCACGCTCTTCCCATCCGCCGCCGCGCTCCCACCCGCGCCTACTCCCTCGCCCGGCAGTTGGAAACCCAGATCCGCTATCTGCCCAAATGGTTTTACGCCTTTCATCTCCTCTTCGTCCTGTTTTCCCTGCTCCTTTCTTTCAACAACGTCTTGGACGATAATGTCCTTCTCCTATACGCCCTCTTTCCACTGATCCTTCTGCCCTACGGGCTGCTGTTGCGGCAGACCTTTCTCAGCGAGATGCTGGAGCTGGAAAGCGCCTGCAAATACAATATCTCCCGCACCCTGGCCATGCGTTTTTTCGTGCTGGGCTGCACAGCCATCCTGGCCGTGACGACCGCCTTCCTTCCCCTGAGCCTGCTGCGCTTCGCAGGGATTCTGCCGGTGGGCTATAATCTGCCCGACGTCTTGGCGGCGCTGGCAAATTTCACCGTCACGGCCGCGCTGATCCTCTTTTGCGGGCTGCGGCGCATCCGGTGGGGGCTGCTGGCCGGGGCGGCTTGGTATGCCGCCGCCCTCGTTCCCTCCGCTTTCTGGCTATCCGCGCTGCCGGCCGGTTTTCTGGCCTGTCTGCTGGCCGCCAGCCTGCTGCTGTTCGTCGCCGCCGTCCTGTGCCGGGCCCGGCTGCGGGTCCGCCTGGACAATACCTTTTATAGGGGAGGTATGTGAGATGGAACTGGAACTGGACGGATTGACCAAGTGTTACCGGGATAAAAAGGCGGTGGACGGCTTCAGCTATCGCCTGCGGGAAGGAATATACGGACTGCTGGGGCCAAATGGCTCGGGAAAAACCACCCTGACCCGGATGCTGGCGGACGTATTGCGGCCCACCTCCGGATCCATCCGGCTGGACGGGCAGCCCAGCGACCGGCTGGACGAAGCCTACCGGGATCTGATCGGCTATCTTCCCCAGGATTTCGGCTGCTATAAGGAATTCACCGCCATGGATTTCCTGCTGTATATCGCCTCCCTCAAGGGGCTGGACAAACGCCTGGCCAAAAGCCGGGCGGAGGAACTGATGGAATCGGTGGGCCTCTATGACGACCGGAAGCGGAAGCTGAAAACCTATTCCGGCGGCATGAAACAGCGGGTGGGCATCGCCCAGGCCCTTCTCAACGACCCGTCCATCCTCATCCTGGATGAACCCACCGCCGGCCTAGATCCCAAGGAGCGGGTACGGTTCCGCAACCTCTTGGGCCATTTCGCCGGCGGCAGGATCATCCTGCTGTCCACCCATATCGTCACCGACGTGGAGTTCATCGCGGACACGATTTTGCTGATGAAAAACGGCCGGTTGCTGCAGGCGGGAGACGTTCCCACCATCACGGATACCGCCGCCGGCAGAGTATGGACCCTTCGGGCGGACGATCGTACCGTCCAGGAGATCGGCAGCCGGTATTGCGTGGCCAACATACGCCACGACGGTGCGCTGATCGAGCTGCGCGTCATCTCCGACGAACGTCCCCATCCCGCCGCCGAGGAAGCCTCCCCCACTCTGGAGGACGCCTATCTGTATGTATTCGGAGAGGAGGCCGGGAGATGAGAACGCTGCTGTATTATGAGCTGAAAAAGATCTTCGGGATACGGCGCACCCTGATCCTGTCCGGCGCCGCTCTCCTGGTTTGCCTGGCCTCCTACTGGTTCACCTGCCTTCCCACTCTTCTCCACAGCCAGTTCGATGTGCAGCGAATCCGGGCGAAGGAAAGCGCCCTGTCCAGCGACCGCATCCCCGCGGAAGCCGAGGCTGCTGAAGAAAGGCGGAACGCGATCATCGAGGATCCCGCAAGCTATGTGAGCGGCGTGCTGCCCGGCGAAGAGGAAAGCATATGGGATACCATGAAGCCCGAACGCAAGGAGGAATGCGAACGGCTGGAGAACGTGATGACCGCCGGCTTCGTGCTGCGGATCTATGATAGCTACACCGACGAACTGATCGCCAAGCGGGAGGATCCCGCCCTGCCCCTGAATCAACGGCTGCTGCTGGAGGAGGAAATCGCCATGCGGCAAAACGCCGGAACGCTGCAAGACGGCTACAATGCCTTTTATTATTATATGATTCTGTTTTTCACCGACTACGCCCCTCTGCTACTGGGCTTTGTGATCATCGTGCTGCTGTCGCCGGTTTTCACACGGGAGACCGCTTCCAGAACCGATTCCCTGATTTTATCCAGCCGCCGCGGGAAAAGCGGCGTTATTCTGGCCAAGTTTCTGGCTTCCCTGCTGGCCGTCACCATGGCCTTCGCCTGTATCATCGGCTTTTACGCCTGCCTGGTGGGGTTCACCTACGGCTTTGAAGGAGGACGCACTAGTAGTCTTTTTTCCTTTACCGATTCTTTTCTCTTCAACGCCTCCCCCTTCCATTTCACCATGGCGCAGCTACTGGGGATCCTGCTGGCCGTTTCCTACGCGGGCTGCCTGGGACTCGCCTCTCTCATACTTTTCCTCTCCTCCCACCTCCGAAGCGGGACGGGGGGGATCGTCCTTTCCTTTACCGTCTATTACCTCCCGCTGCTTCTCTACTTCTCCACCAACAGCCGGGAATCCCTTCCCTTAGGCGTCTACTTTTACAGCGGCCTGATTCAGGCGGTATCCCTTTTCAGGCGTTTCGACGGATGGGTTCTTTTTGGCCGGCCGGTGTGGTCCGGCTACCTGGCGCTGGGAATTCTGGCCCTTCTGACCCTCCTGGCGCTTCTTTTCTCCTATCATCGCTGCCGGCGGCAGCAGGCCGGAAATTGAACCTCCCGCCGCAAAAGCAGGACAGGGAAAATACCTACAGAAGCAGGGGCTCTGTCTTTAGGACAGCGCCCCTGCTTCTTTGTCTCATGTGTATTCATCGAACAGCGCGCGCTTCGCCATATAGGGACCCATCAGCGCCGCCGCCTGTCCCTCCACCTCGTCCAGGATATCTCCGGCACTTTGCTCTTTCTGGATCAGCCCCGCGATCTGTCCCGCCATGAAACAGCCCTTTTCCAAATCCCCGGAAGCAACCGCCCGCTTCAGCGCCCCCGCCCCCAGCTCGGCGTACTGCGGGGCGGCACAGCTCTCGTTCCCTTCCAGTTCCGCCATGCGCACGGAAAAGGGCGTTTTCAGCGACCGGATGGGGCGGCCGTACCGCCCTCCCGTTACCACCGTGCCGGTGTCCCTCGCCTGCAGAAGCTTCTCCTTATACCTTCTATGTATGTCGCATTCCCGCGCGGCCAGAAACCGGGTCCCCATCTGTATTCCCTCCGCTCCAAGCATGAACGCGGCGGCCATTCCCCGCCCATCTCCGATACCGCCAGCGGCCACCACCGGAATTTTCACCGCATCCACCACCTGCGGCACAAGACACAGGGTGGAGGTTGTCCCTATATGCCCTCCCGCCTCCGTCCCCTCCGCGATAACCGCCGCGGCGCCCCGTCTCTCCATCAACCGTGCATACCCCACCGACGACACCACCGGTATAATCCGGATGTCGGCCGCCAGCCAGGAGGCCATATAAGGCTGTGGGTCGCCCGCTCCAGTCGTCACGACCGGCACCCGTTCCTCTGCGACGATACGGGCGATTTCCGCCGTTCCTGGATGCCTGAGCATCAAGTTCACGCCAAATGGTCGTGTGGTTTTCTGCCGTAGCCGCCGCAGGTGGTCCCTGAATTGCTCCACCGTTTCCCAAACGGATGTCAGTATTCCCAGCCCGCCCGCCTCGGAAACGGCCGCCGCCAACTCCGGCGTGGCTATCCAGGCCATTCCCCCCTGAAAAATGGGCCGTCGTATCCCCAGCAGCGTGCATATCCGGCTCTTTGAAAAATCAGCCATCCTGCCGCCCCGCTTCTTTAGCCGGTGTGCTGTGGGCAGATCTCTCCTCCAGATAACTGAGAAGCAGAAGGGTCTGCGCCACCCATTCCTTCCGCAGGCAATCGACACCCCCGGCCGAAAACGCCCCATCAGGAAGAACAATCGCGGCGTGCAGCCGCTTATTCACAAACAGCACATCTACGCCCATCAAGGAATCAAACCGATGGCAGGGGGCTGTATCCAACCGCGGGGAGATCTCTTCCAAAAGGAAGGGCGCCTGTCCGTTCTGGTGAAACTCTCCCAGATAATTCATCCGGACCGCGCCGGAGTAAGCCGGCTTTGCCTCCAGGCGCTGAAGAGCTTCCCACTCATATTTCCGCGCCCCCGCCTGCCTGAACTGTTCCGCCAGCCTCGCTGTCTGCGTCGGCAGGTCTCCGGGTTCCGCCTGAAGCCGGACGGGATAAAGCACCGTAAACCATCCCACGGTTCTCTCTGTCCCCCGCATTCCTCTCCGATCCCGCCCATGCCCCTCCATCTCAAAGAGAAGTTCCCGGATATCCAAGAGCTTTTGCATGGCGCGGAATAGCGCAATTCCCAGAAGCTCGCCCGCATGTACGGCATGGGTCCGGCGGCCGGCGGCCATCCTTTCCGGCGTCACCTCTGCGGGAAACGACACGCGGTATGTCTGCGTCTCTCCATTGGTATAGCCGTCCCCTTTCCTAAGGAGCCGTCCATCTTCCTTCTGTACCATATTCCGCCAAAACGTTTGCGCTTCGTCATCCGGAATCCTCTCCTCCGACATCAAGGCGGCGAATCGCCGGTAGGGCCATTCTTCAGGCGGCAGCGGCGCCTCACCATCCGTGATGCAGGCCGCCAGATCCTCCAGCAGGATCCGCCAGGATACCCCGTCCACCACCAGGTGATGCGCAACGATCAGTAGATACCGCTCTTCCGCGCGTTGCAGCAGGATGGGGCGGATCAGCAAATCCTTCTCCAGGTCAAAGCACACCTCATCCCGGGGAATGTTTTCCTCCATAGAGAGGCTCTTTTCCCTCACAATCCCGAGAGCGGTCAGATGCGCGTCGTTTATGTAGGGCTTGCCCCCTTTTTCGCAGTTGAGCCGTAGGATTTCATGACTGCGGAGAATCTTTCGAAAAATCGTTTCCAGTTGCTCTGCTGCAATCGGGCGGCGCAGCCGCAAGAGGATCGACTGATTATAGCGCCCCGGCTGCTGAAGGCCCTGCTGGAAAAACCAGCGGAACATGGGAGAATCAAGGCTATCCGCATCCGGCTGCATCGCTTCGTCGACAGCGGAGAGAGGCCGAACCAGAGCCGCCATATCTGCCAAAACCGGATGCAGCAGGATATCCCGCACCGCCAGCTCCAGCTGCCGCTCCCTCAGGCGGGAGGAAATCTGGATGGCCTTGATGGAGTCGCCCCCCAATGCATAAAAGTTACCGTCTTCCCGGATTAAATCAACCTGCAAAACCTCCTGCATCGCTTCGAGCAGTATACCGGCATATTTTGCCAGGGGATGTTTTTTTCCTATATCCGCCGCACCATCCGTCCGCGGCGCGGGCAGCCTGGACCGGTCTGTTTTTCCATGGGGCGTGAGCGGAAATCGGTTCATAACGACGAAATACGCCGGAATCATATAGGCCGGCAGCCTCTCCTCCATATATCCTTTCAGTCTCTCCTCGCTGTAGTCATCCGAAGGAATCACATAGGCAGCCAAACCGGCGGTTTCCTTCCCTTTCTGCATAAGAAGCGTCACATCCCGCACCTGACGGCTCTCCAAAATGGTCTGTTCCACCTCATACAGCTCCACCCGGTTACCGCGGATTTTCACCTGACCGTCCCGGCGGCCCATGTAAAGGAAGCCGCCGATATGAAAAAGGGGGAAATCCGGGTATTTCTGCTGTGCCAGCCAGATACGTTCTTGCGCATGAGACAGCGCATGGTCCATCTTTTTCATCACGTGTTCCCTTGATCCGGCAAGCCCGATAGCCGGCCATTCACATAATCCACAAACACTTGTACCGTGGGGAAACGACTTATCAACAGCATCTCGTCCTCAAACTGCATGGATAAGGCCGTTTCACACTGGACAACCAACCGTATAAATACAATGGAGTCCACTTCCAGCTCATTCAGAGTCTGCTCCATTCGTATGGTATCCGTTTCTACTTCCAAAACATCGGCCATAAGGGCCAAGATTTTATCTGTGTACACTGGTAACATCCACCTTCCTTATTAGAGTCTGACAGCTATATCCGAAGGGCGCACCGCATACGTCCCCACGTGCCTGCAGGCGGCTCCAGCGGCCAGGTTGGCGGTATATATCGCTTCCTCCATGGCTTTTCCCCTAGCCGATTCCAGCGCCAAAGCCGCCAGAAACGAATCCCCCGCCCCGCAGCTATCCACTGGATCGACAACGGTCGAGGGCATCGCTCTGCCGTTTTCCTTTTCATCCATCCAAAGGAGCCCCCGTCGATCCATGGTGACAATCAAATGCTGTATCCGATAATGGCGCTTAAACGCCAGCGCGGCCGCGCTTATCTCCTCCATCTTTTCCAGCTTGGCGCCCACCATTTTTTCAAATTCCCGGAGATTCGGCTTATAGACGTATGCCAACGATGGGATCGTTGCTGATTTGCTGTCAACAAACAGCCGCTTTCCTTTCACTCGAACAAACCGGCTGATCCTGTTCACCAGTCCGGGGGACAGGCAGCCTTTGGCATAATCAGAGAGTATCACCGTCTTACAATCCGAGGGGATATTCGTCATTTGGGAGTAAAGCTTGTTGTCATCGACAGCCGGTGAAGCGGATTCCCGGTCAATGCGGATCAGCGGCGCCCCTTTGTGGAGCAGCCGTGTTTTCAAGCAAATCGTCCGTCGGGAATCCTTTACAAGACAGTCAACCCCTATTCCGGCCTTCTTAAGCTCCCATATGTATCGCTCGGAGGGCGGGTCGACCCCCACCACCGAATACAGCAGCGGCTCTCCGCCTAAGCTTTGGATATTGCGGGCTACATTGCCCGCGCCGCCGGGCACATATTTCCGTGACCGGATTCTGAAAATCGGCGTATCCATGTCCGCATAGTCTCCATCGTCATACGCATCCAAAATAGAATCGCCGATAACCGCTATCGTTTTCTGTTGAGGCAATTGCAACATATCCTTATCCTCGCATTTCGAGAAATAAAGCGGCCCTTTCCAATGAGTCAACCTGCGGCACCCCCTCGCCTCCCGGCCGTCCCTTGCGGTTGATCCACAAGGCCTGTAATCCGCTGGATAAGGCTCCCTGTACATCCTCCGTCAGCGAATCGCCGATCATCAGCACCTCCTCTGGGGGGGTACGAAGGAGCGCACAAGCCTTGGAAAACATCCTCTGATCGGGTTTGCTGCAGCGCATATCCTCCGACGAGAGGATAAAATCAAAGGAAAACTCATGCCGCCGAATGGAAGCATACAAATACCGGTTATCGGCATTGGTCAGCAGCACCGCCGGATAAGACGCCTGCAGTCGCCGGATTATGTTTTCTGCCGCCGGGTAGGCGGGAGCTTTCGTAAAAATTCCGGCGAGAATCCGCAGGAAAGCCAGGCCCCGCATCGGCAGTTGAAATCTCCGGCAGGCCTTTTCATAGCTGTCCAGCAGTTGCCGATAGCCCGGCCGGAACTCCGAGGCATACTGCAGCCTGGCGCGTTCCTTTGAAAAGCACATGAAAAATGCCCGCTCTTGGGCCGGCGGGAAACGATAGGTAGAAGCAAACCAACGGCGGATAACGTCAAAAGGCCGGCCAACATCCACCAATGTGCCGTAATAATCTACCGCGATTGCCCGAACAGCCCGCGTTCCCTTCACGATATCGTCTCCTCCATCATTTTCCCGTACTCCAGCTTGATCAGTTTATCCGCCAGATCAAAGTACCGGTCGTCATGGGTAATAACCACCACGCCTTTTCCCTGCTCCTTCAGCTTGGGCAAAAGAACCGTGTAAAAATACTGACGGAATTCCGGATCTTGTTCCGCGGCCCATTCATCGAAGAGCATAAAGGGTTTGTCGTCCAGGCAGCAAATCACATAAGCCAGCCGCTTCTTTTGCCCGGTTGACAGATTCAGCGTGGTAAAGGCCCCATCCTCCTCCACCGACACCTTCCGGTCGATTTTCATATCCTTCAATAGCTGACGGATCAAAGCCTCTTTTTTCGTCACATCGACTCCATACAGTTTCTTAAATAAGTGGAAGTCGCTGTAAACAGCAGAAAAGCAGGTGTTAAGCGCGGATAAGCTTGCTTCCGCTCCGTTTATCTGAATCCTCCCCCGGGCCGGCTTATATAACCCCGTAAGAATTTTCCCCAGCGTCGACTTTCCACTGCCGTTTCCGCCGACGATATAGGTGATCTCTCCCTGCTTGATTTCCACCGATACCGGCCCCAGGGTAAACTCCTTTCGTTCCTCGTTCGTCCCTTCCTCCTTCACCATATAGTCGTATCCCACATCCTGTAGCCGTATACGACTGGCGGGAGGGAGTATCCCCGCGGTTTCGTCGGAACCCTCTTCCGAACAGGTGGATACCTCCTCCAAATCCTTTATCAACGTATTGATCCGTTTGATATGGACGCGCAGTTGGGTGATGCCGGGGATGGTACCGATCAGGCCGCCGAAGGGACCGATGAGGTAAAACACCATGAACAGGGTTTCTCTCAACCCGTTGACGCTGATGCCGATGATAATCAGCGGGAATAAAAACACCACCACGCCAAAGATCAAATTGTACATCAGCGTATTATAAATGCCGAAATTTAAAAATTTAACGGATGCCTCCTTGGACAGCTCCGTCGATAGGCGCGAATACCGGTTGATATCCTGCCAAAACGCCAGCCGACGCCGCTTGGACAACAACAGCTCCTTAAACCCATAAACCAAATCCGACATCTGCCCGAAATAAACGTCCTGGATATCCCGGTTCCTTTCCCAGTACCTGGAAGCGATTCGACTGGTGAGAAAACTGATGAAGGCATTCAGCAGGATCACGAACAGCGAAGCCAAAAACGCTGCTACACTGTTGGAAAGCAGATAGGCCATGCAGAAAATAAGCGTCAGCAGATTGGAAGCGAGTCCGATGACCATGCCGGGGATCTGCGACATGGCGCCGACATCATTATTCAAGCCGGAATAAATCCGGGAACCACCGATTTTTTCGATCGCCTGATAGGAGGAATGAACGATCCGGTCGATCATGTTCATCCGTTTTTCATAGGCAATTTCGTTTGTCATCACAATCAGCTGGCCCTGCACCAACTTGTCGGTATAGACAAAAAAGGACAGCGCAAAAAGGAAATATACCAACAGCTCTTTGGAGTACTCCAGATTGCGGTTGAAAGACTCGTTGATGGTAAAAATAATGAGCGCGCTGGTTAGGCCGTTGATCAGGGCCAGGGGAACCAAAGCCATATAGTTTTTCTCGTGCTGCTTGGGATAATTAAAGGTGAGCAGCACATATAAGAAAAAAAGTATGCCGGCGGCTGAACCCACCAAACATCCGCATGGGATGCTGGCGGAACCCCAAACCTTTACGGCCTCCCACGGCAGCCTGGAAAAAAGAATATTGGGCAGATAATAAACGCAGTAACAGAAAAATATCATGATGGGCACAGCCAGCAGCAGGCCCGCCACCTTGCCTCTCTTCAGCTTTTCCCGTTGTCTCTTTTTGCGCGCGATTTCCACCACAGCCAGGATAAACAGGACGGTATATAAGGCTAATGCAAACGCCGCGCCGATCCCGATACAGGAGAAAACGGTATCCAGCGTTTTATAGTTGTCCGCCTTATAGGCGGCCGTCTTCTCGCCGCTGAGAATCTTGAAAAAGCTCTCAGCCGCATAGTTCGCGACATTGTTATCCAAATTGCTGAGTACACATATTCCTATCTGTTTTTCATTGTCGATGGTGAGCATGGAGGCGTAATTAGGGTTGGATCCGCCATGGCTGATGGATTCGCCCCGGATATGTACCGACCACCCCGCCGCATAATGCGTGTCCCCTGACGAGGCCACCGTGCTATCTCCGACATGGGATTTTTCGATGATGGCGCGCAAATAAAGCGGTATCGGCTCCCATCCCGATTGTATGCGCATCCATCGCGCCATATCCTCGGCCGAGCTTATCACATAACCCGCCGGCGTATTTCCCCGGTATTCCGGGGCATCATACGGCTTGGTTGAAAAAAAGTGAGGCTTATAGCCCCTCGCCAGCGTATTTCCCTGGTAATCCTCCTGACGCCCCACATAGGTATGATGCAGGCCCAGCGGTTCGATAATCCGTTGGGTTATAAATTCCTCATAGCTCTGCCCGGATATAGTCTGAATGACCAAGCCCAGCACATCATAATTGATGGTGGCGTAAGAAAACCGCGTTCCTGGATAAAAATCCAGCTCGACGTCCACCAGTGTCCTGACGGTTTCCTCCAGAAGCGACGCTCCCCCTCCAGCCGGTATGCCGCCAATAGTCTTGAAGGGCACGCCGGTGGTCTGATAAAGAAAATTCCCGACGGTGAGGGGGACCTCGCCATTGATTTTGCGCCCTTTGTAGTTCCCTTCAAACCGCATGGTGAGCCAGGGAATATAGTCGCGGATATCGTCGGTCAGCCGCAGCTTTCCCTCCTGCTCCAGCAGCAGGATACCCAGCGCGGTAAACGCCTTGCTCATGGAACCGATTTCAAAAAGCGTATCGGACTCTGCCGGGATCCCCCTCTCCTGGTCTGCATATCCGTAATTTCGATACCGCGTTTTCTCCGGCGTTACCACCGCCAGCGATACGCCCGGGGTCCCCGATTTTTTCATGGCCTTCTCTATAAGCGGCTCCAGGCAATCCAGCCCCTCGCTTATCGTAACCGATATGGTCTCCTCCCCCTCGGCGGCAGCGGGAGGAACGCCCGTCAGTAGCAGTAAACTCGACAAACAAGCGACTGCTTTCATGATCTGCTTCACGCCGGCCTTCACCTCATTCCTCATAAAATTCCCAACCCGTTATAGAATTCCCTTTCCGTCATCCTGCGTATCCTCCATTCCCCTTCCTCCCTATAACAAAGAGAAAGCCAGTACTCTTCTCCGCCCACGAGATGTTGGGTATGAAACCGATATCCCTCTCTGTCCGGGCCACGCTCCAGACGGATATCGTCATCCAAGCGGAATCCAAAAGAATTGAGCGGAATCGAAAGACCTTTTCCCACCGCCTTTATGTAGCTTTCCTTCAAGGTCCACAGGGTATAAAAGGCCCGCAGCCTTCGGCGCGTATCTGCAAAAGATAAAATATATGCGTATTCCTGAGGTGTAAAAAAGCGGGCGGCAACCTTCAGGTCTATCTCCGCCATTCGTTCCACATCCACGCCTATGGGACGGCTCCCGACCGCCAGCGCCACAAAACAGCCGGAATGGGAGATGTTGACATGGAAATCGCCTGCACCCGGTATATAGGGTTTCCCATAACGGGTACGCCGGATGGGTACCTCTTGCAGCGGTACTTCCAGCCTTCTGCCGGCCGCCTGACGAATGAGCAGTTCCCCGACGAGGCCGCGCTTTTTGTCTTCCTCCCGCACCATGTGAAAAAGCCTTTTTCGTTTTTCGGAGGACACGAACCGCAGAGCCTCCTCTGGCAGAGGGCTTTTTTCGGACAAGTCCACCAGTTGAAGCACCATCATTCCTTCTCCATGCCGCAGACAAAAAAGGTATACTTTGTATCCTTTTCCCCCAACGTCTCCCGCAGCAGCCGGCCGCTGATATTCTTGGGGCCGCATTCCAGGAATTCCCTGCAGCCATCTGCGTAAAGCGCCTCCAGCGTTTCCTTCCACAGTACCGGTTTATATATCTGCTCCACCAGCAGTTCCCGGATCACCTCCGGATTATCCGCCGGCCGGCCCGTAGCATTCATATAAAGCGGAAGTGCCGGAATTTTGATCTCCACCTCGTTCAACGCTGCGGAAAATTCCTGCGCCGCCGGCTGCATCAATTCACAATGAAAGGGCATATTCACCCTGAGCCGCAGCGCCTTTACCCCCAGCGCCCCGGCAATCTGATGCAACTGCTCCAGCCCGGCTTCGTCCCCCGATACGCTTATTTGCTCAGACGAGCTGTGATTAGAAAGGTAGACGCGGCCCGCCTCTACCCGGCTGCAAAGCGCCTGCGCTTCCGCCATCGTCACGTGCAGCAGCGCCGACATGCCATACGCGGGAGGAACAGCGGCCAGCATAGCCCGCGTCCGCTTCTTCACCAGGAAAAACGCCTCTTCTATGGTTATCGCTCCCACCGCCGCAAGAGCGGCGTATTCTCCCAGCGAGAAGCCGGCTGCCGCCTCGAAAGAATACGTCCGCTTCGCCAGCCAAAAGCTGCACAAATCCACTGCCAGAACTCCAGGCTGGGTATATTCCGTCCTGTTTAGCGTTTCCTGCCCGCTGCAAAAGCACAGCTCTGCCAGATCGATATCAAATACGCGGCTGCCAATCTCAAAGATCTTGCGGCATCCGCCATCCGCCTCGTACAGCTTCTTACCCATTCCCGGATACTGCGTACCCTGTCCACCAAACAAAAGGGCGGATCCCTGCTTATTCATCCGGCTGTCCTCCCATGCTCCGAAACCTTGCAAAGCGGCGCTTCACCAACCTGCTCACCGGTACGCGGCGGAAATACTGCAATCGCTCCACCAGATATTGTTCCATTCTTTGCGCCATAAGCTCGGGCGACGTGTGCGCCCCCTCGCCCGGCTCCGGCAATATGACATCCACAACGCCGCCGGCTTTCAGATCGTCCGCCGTCATACCCAGCACCCTAGCCGCCTCCTGCTCCCGGGAAGAATCCTTCCATAGGATCGAAGCGCAGCCCCTGGGAGAAATCACGCTCAACAGCGCGTTCTCCAACGCCGCGATTTCGTCGGAAACACAGAAGGCCAGCGCGCCGCCGCTGCCCCCCTCCCCGATCAGGAGGCTGAGGATCGGCGTACGCAGATGCATCATGCGCTGCAGGCAAGCCGCTATCGCCCCCGCCTGTCCCCGGTCCTCTGCCTCCTTTCCCGGGAACGCCCCCAGTGTATCCACCAGACAAACGACGGGGCGATGGAACTTTTCCGCCTGCTCCATCAGCCGCAAAGCCTTCCGATACCCCTCCGGACGGGGCATGGAAAAATGAAAGCGCAGGCTCTCCTCCAGATTTCGTCCCCGGCACTGGCCGATGACCGTCACGGGATGACCCGCAAGAGGCGCTATGCCGCCGCATACCGCCGGGTCGTCCCCATAAAGTCTATCTCCGCTCAAAGGTATAAAATCCGGAAAAATCGCGGCGATATAGTCGGGCGCGTTGGGCCGTCCTTTCTGGCGCACGGTTTGCAAGATATCTCTCATAAGCAGCCGAACCTCCTTTTCCGCTGGTGGAGGCGCAGCAGTCTGCCGACCGTATCCCTGAGCCTTTCCTCCTCCACCACCATGTCCACCTGTCCGTGCCACAGGCAGTAATCTGCTGTCTGAAAATCCTCTGGAAGCTGTTCATGTGTGGTTTCTTCAACAAGGCGCCTGCCTGTGAAGCCATACCTTGCCCCCTTCAGCGCCAGAACCACATCACCAAGAGAGGCAAAGCTCGCTGACACGCCTCCTAAAGTGGGATCGGAGATGACCGATATATACAACAGTCCTCTGCGACCGTGCTGATAAACGGCAGCCGCCGTCTTGGCCATCTGCATAAGGGCGTAGACTCCCTCCTGCATCCGTGCGCCGCCCGATGCGGCAAGGGACACGACCGGATATCGCCTTCTGGCCGCCGCCTCAAAGGCCCGGACGATTTTTTCCCCCACCACGGAGCCCATCGTCCCCATCAGGAAAGCAGGCTCCATGGCGATCAGCATACAGGGACATTGCTGCACCGCAGCTCTCCCGGTCAATACCCCCTCCAGCTCTCCGCTTCTTTCCTGGGCCGCTTTTAGTTTTTGCCGGTATTCAGGAAAATGAAGCGGATCAACCGATGGCAGAACGGCATTTATTTCTCGAAAGCTGCCGGCATCCGCCAGCCGCGCTATCTGTTCTCTGGCGGATCGCCGCGCCGGCTTTAACAGCTCTTCCTTCATATGTCAATCATCCTCATTTTTCTATCCTCCGAAAGGCCAGGCAAGCATTATGTCCTCCGAATCCCAGGGAAAGAGACAGCGCCAACCGAATATCCGCCCGGACAGCCCGTCCCGGAACATAATGGAGATCGCAGGCGGGGTCTCGTTCCCGATACCCCGCCGTGGGCGCCACCACGCCGCTGTATAGCGTCATGATGGCGGAAATGGCCTCCGCCGCCCCCGCCGCGCCCATCATGTGGCCGGTCATAGATTTTGTGGAGCTGATATACAGCTCATGGGCACCTCGGCCAAACACCCGTTTAATGGCCAGTGTCTCCACAACATCATTGACCGGCGTGCCGGTTCCATGAGCATTGAAATAGATTCGGCTGCATGGAGGGGGAGACAGCCCATCCATTGCCATCGCAATCGCTCGCGCGCTGGAGACCGCTTCCGGCTGCGGCGCTGTCATATGGTAGGCATCACAGGTATTCCCATACCCCACCAGTTCCGCGTAAATGTGAGCTCCTCTCCGATAAGCGGATTCCCATTCCTCCAGGACGAGGGCCCCTGCCCCCTCACCCATGACAAAACCGTCCCTCCGTCTGTCGAAGGGCAGCGATCCTTCCTCCGGCTCGGTGCGGAGAGATAGGGTGTTGCAGTTGGTAAAGCCCGCCATAATCAAGGGGTTGATTCCCGCCTCCGCTCCGCCTGCCAGCACCGCATCCGCATAGCCTCCCAGTATGCAGCGGTAAGCCTCTCCGATCGCATGAGAAGAGGTGGCGCAGGCGGTCACCACCGGCAGGCAGGGGCCTCTGGCCTTATGCCGAATGGCAAGCAGCCCCGCGGCCATGTTGGATATGATCATGGGAATACAATACGGAGACACCCGGCTCCCGCCTCGCGTCAACAGCTTTTCCGCCTCTGCCAGATAGGTGGCCGTTCCGCCGATGCCGGAGCCGAAATAAACGCCCAGCCGCTCCGGAGCAACCGACCCCTTCAAGCCGCTGTCCGCCATGGCCTGCGCCCCGGCGGCTATGGCGTATTGCGCGTATAGGTCGGTCCGCCGGATTTCTCCCGGTTCCATATACTTCTCCGGATGAAAATTTTTGACCTCGGCCGCCAGCTTTACCGGGCTGTTCGCGGCATCATAGCGGCTGATTCTTCCCACTCCGCAGATTCCTGCGTGAAGATTCCGCCAGTATTCCTCTATCGTATTCCCTATAGGGGAAATAATCCCCATGCCGGTGACAACCACTCTTCTCATCTTTTCTCCTGACAGATCCATCTTGAATTCCATTATAATAAGCCGTTGAAAGGGGCAAAACCGGCGGCCGGTATAATCCCCTGGAAATTCTCCGCCGCTAGTCCTGAACCCCCGCTTCCCTGAGAAGCTGCATAACTTGCTCTACGGTATTCACCCTCCGCCGCATATCCAGCGTAATATGAAAGACATCCTCCAAAGTCATCAAAATATCCACCGCATCCAGAGAGTCCACTCCCAGCTCCTCGAGAGTGCTGTCCATCCTGATTTTTGAGGCTTGCAGACCTTTTTGCTCCGCTATCACCGCCGCTAGTTTTTCAAACATCCATCCACCCCCATTCTCCCGTGGTTTGTGTGCCTCCGCCTCTCGTATGGCAAAGGACAGCTCCGCACAGGCGCACAGCTCTCCCTTCACATAAGCCTCGCAGACGGCCGACCATAGGGGCGGCCTGTCCCGCGTGGCCCTGGCTTTCACCGTCATATTCTCACCCGCCGTCACTGGCCGGCGGAAAACCGCGTTTTTTATCTTGACCAAATAGGGTATTTTCCCTTCCATCGATTCGCTGAAAAGGCCGCAGCAAGCTTGGGCCATGATTTCGCAGATAATGACGCCGGGAACGATTGGCCGCTGAGGGAAATGCCCTTTGAAAAACCACTCCTCTCCCCGGAAGCCGTGTACCGCCTCCACAGTGCCGTCCGGCCGGATAGTCATACTGTCCAGCAGGAGCATCGCCTCCCGATGAGGCAGCCGTTTACTGATTTCATCCCGTTGCAGCACCATGCTTTCCCTTATCCTCCCATAAAGCCCGGCCTCTCGGACGGCCGGACGATTCTTCTTGGTTGAAAGGCGGACTTTCCCGCAGCAGACCGCGCCCTATGACCGGCTGGTCCGTCGCCCTCCAACGCAGCGCCGGAATAAATCGCCGCGGCATACCGTCGGCCGGTCCCGTACGCCGTCAGGCCAAACGGCGCTTCAAGTTTTCGTTGCCGGGCCTTGTCGCAATATATCGCGCAGCTTACTTGAAGAGGCCCTTTTTTCCCGACCAATCCGTTTTACCTCTATTCCCAGGGAAGCCGCCGCCCTCTTTTCTGGAAACCCCTTGACGGCCGCATCCACTCCTCTAGCCAGCACCGAAGGCCGGAGCAAAAACAGCGATAACGAAAAGGTCCTTTCCGAAAAGGGGAACACATAATCCACGCAGGTAAGCGCCGCGATCATCCGCATGCGGTCCTGCAGGGAAAAATAGGGCGGCTTCCCCTTGTTTCTTTCGATGGAGGCATCGGAATTGACGCCGACGAACAACACCCGTCCCCATTTGGCAGCGCCCTCCAAATATTCCAGATGCCCTATGTGCAAAATATCAAAGCAGCCGCAGGCGCTGACGATCCGTTGGGCCGCATGACGGCTGCGAAGCCAAAGAGCTTCTTCCCGCGAAACCACAATTCCCATTTTTCTTCGTCCTTTCTACAGCAGGGCTCCTTCTACGGCATCTCATGAGCGCCGATACACATCTTTTTCTTCAACGGAGACACCCCTTCAAAAACGGAAAGCATAAAGGCCGCGCTGACATTTCCCTGATAATACAATCCCTTTTCCGTCAGGGAAAACCGCTCTCTATGCTCTTCTATCAGCCCCTGCGCGATCAATTTTTCCACGGTTTCCCCAAATACCCTCTCCAGCGGCGTGCCAAAGGCCGCCGCAAACGGCTCACGCAGAACATACCCTCGGCGGAACCCCAGGATCACCGCTCTTTCGCGCAGCTGCTCCGGCGTAATGGGAAGGCTGCATCTCTCTACCGGCAGACAGCCGTCTTGAAGCCTGCGGATATATTCCCGGACGTCGTTGGTGTTTTGATAACAGTAACCGTTTACATAGCCGAAGCTGGATACGCCCATGGCAAGATTGTCTCCAAATCCGTCGTAGGTCGCATCCCAAAACCGGGTGGTTTTCCCCTTTATGCCGTATTCTTGCGCACTTTGCAGGATATAGCCCTTCTGAAGCAACAGCCGATGCGCTTTCTGAAACATCGCAAAACAGCTTTCATCATCCGGCAGTCCCTCCCCTTTCGAGGAAAGCAGCTTTTTATACAGCGTCGTGTAGGCAAAAGCCGCCAATTTGTAAAGGGAGATGTGCCCCATCTTCATGGCGGCGGCCCGCTTCACATCCGACAAAAAGCCCACTTCCTCTCCATCCGGGAAACCGTACAGAAGATCCAGGGATTCGTCATCGAAATGGAATGCCCTCAATTCCTCCAGCCATTTCGCCACTGCCTCCGCCCGCTTGGCAATATGATGGCTTTTGCGAAGAGAGTTTTGAAAGCTCTGAACGCCCGTACTGATGCGCGTGACGCCATAACGCTTGCACACCGCCAACTTCTCCCGGGTCGCATTAAGGGGATTGCATTCCACCGTCATTTCACTGCCGTGCAAATCAAAGCACTGGTGCAGAGCCTGCAGAATTTTTTCCAACTGGCTGGCGGACAGCGCCGTAGGCGTACCGCCGCCTATAAAAACCGCATCAAGCTTGTTTTCCGCCTTTCCCCACTCCCGTGCGTATAAAGCGATCTCCCTGATCAGGGCATCGACAAATTCCTGTACCAGTCCCCGGTTTCCCGGAGCCAGCATCCGATTGTAAACGCAGAAATCGCACAGACTATCGCAAAAAGGAATATGGATATACAAGGATATGGGCCACGGACCGCCGATATCGGTATACCGCGGACGGGCGAACAATTTATTCGCCTCTTCCCCCGACAGCCGCCCTTTTTCAAACAGGGGATAATTCATCACCGCCACATCGTAATTCGTCACGCCCACTTCTCAATCCTTCCTCCGGCCTAATAGAACGGTTTGGGCCATGTGGCCTCCCGCACACATGGCACTGATTCCATACGAGGCCTCCCGTCTGTTCAATTCCGCCAACAGCGTGGTCATCATCCGCAGCCCGGTCGTTCCCACCGGATACCCTAACGCCAGATTTCCGCCGTTGACGTTGACTCTTTCCGCCTCCAGCCCCAACGGCAGCATAGTCGCCAACGCCTGTGCCGCAAAGGATTCATTGATTTCGTAAAGATCTACCTCGTCCGTCCGCAGGCCCGCTTGCCGCAAGGTTTTTTCAATGCCGACCGACATGGCCTCCCCCAGTCTCCCCGCCGGCACACCGACGTGCATCAGTCCCATCACCAGCGCCAGGGGCTGCAGCCCCCGTTTCATCGCCGCCTTTTTTTCCATCAGCAGCACAGCGGCCGCGCCGTCCGCGATGGGCGCCGCGGTGTATTGCGTATGCCGCCCGTCCCGCAGGAACATCGGCCCGGCCGCATATATCGTATCGACGACGCTGCCCTCGCCAGGCAGTTCGTCCTCCTCTATCCTCCGGATGACGCCCTCCATCTCATATTCCAAGGAAACAAGCTCCTTGCGAAACCGCCCTTCTTTTCCGGCAATCCTTGCTTTCTGGAGGCTGGATATGGCGTAGCGGTCCAGGGTCGCTTTGTCCAACCGCCATTTTCGCGCCAAGCTCTCAGCGATATAGGCCATGTCGTTTTCTTGCATCTTCGCCCTGACCTCTTCGTAGGAGGGCAGGAGATTTTTCATGGCCTTCTTCACCTTTTGCTTCATCACGCCCAGGATATGAGGTGAGCTGCTATTCTTCTCAACCCCCCCTACCAGCACCGCCTCCGCCTGCCCGCAGAGTATTGCCTGGCAGCCAATGACAAAGGCTTCATCCGATGAAGCACAGGTTTTGCTGACCGTTGAGGCATGGACCTCCGGCGGTATACCGGCTATTAAAGCCGCCTTTCTGCACAAGTTATCTTTCTCCACTGGGAATGCACAGCCTGCAACCGCCATATCGATGGGAAACCCATCGGCCGCTTTCGTGGCAGAACGGAAAACGGCAGCCAGCAGCTTCGTATCCTCTATGTACGCCAGCTCTCCCGGTATTTTGCCTGCCGGCGTCCTTACCGCAGCCAATACCGCTACCTCTCTGTCCATGCTCTCTCCCCCTTTTCGTTCAGCAGCCAGCCGTCCAGGCTTTCTCCAAAACGTCGGCAAACGGTCCGATCCCGCTGGTCGCTCCACCGAATCCCTTCCGAATCAAATTCCGCCGAACGCGCGTCGATTCTCCGCAAAAGACGTGTCATGGCCTGCCGGTCCCGTACGGTAAGCGTATCCCAGTTCATTTTTCCCGGCAGGGAAGCGGTCATCGCCGGCTCACACGGCTTGAGATAGCGGCATATAAGCTCCAGAAAACCGTTGCAGGCCGCCCTATAGGGGGTGGATTGCGCCCAGGAGGTGATAAACAAAAACACCGGCCTCCGACGCAGGAGGGCTTTATTCTCTTCGATAAACGCAACCATCTCCGGCAGCGGCTTCCCTATAAAAATCGGTGTGCCCAATATGAAAAAATCGCCTTCTGCACGCGGCCTCTCCCGAATCTGGTGCAGCGCCACCGGGAAATGGGATATGCCCTCCCTGACCCAACGGCAAACCTCCTCTGTCGAGCCATAGCGGCTGGCGTAATATAGGCTTCCCCTTAAAGAGCCCACGCTTCTCCTCCCGTCAGCTAAAAAAATTGTCATGGAAAATCTGAATTCCCAACGCCTGCCGCCCCTCCTTGATTGTTTCCAAGGCCTCTTCCACCGACATGCCGCAGGTGGTGCGATAGGGATAGCCCAAAGCCACAAAACCGCTGTCATCATACCGGATCAGCTTGGTTTCATCCAGGTCGGTTACGCCATAATCGGCGGAATGACTGCGCATATCCGATATCATACCGAAATGGACGATATACGCCCAATAAAAATAACGGCGGTTATCTCGCAAAAAACGAATGGAATCCCAGGCCTCCTCCCGGGTCTCGGTAGGGAACCCGATCAGACAACTAAGAATGCTCTGCACCCCTGCGTTATGCATATTTTTCAGGACACACAGCATATTTTGGGGGGTGTTTCCCTTATTCATCAAATTCAACAGGCGCTGATTGGCGGATTCAAAGCCGAACAAAACCGTATGGAGCCCGCTTCTTCGTAGCCGCAGGCATACTTCCTCGGTAAAGCCAGCCTCCAGCCGCAGATATGCGTCATAGCGTATCCGCATTCCGCGGTTGAGTATCTCCCGCGCCATCCGGTCCAATAACTGAGGATGAATGGCATCGTCGATAAACTGGAAGGAATGGATTCCGTATCGCCGCTCCATTTCCTGCAGGTGATCCAGCACCACGTCGATTTTCCGTGTCACATATCCCTTTTTATCCCGGTAGCTGCAAAAGGCGCATTTTCCCCAGTAACATCCCCGGGAAAACTGATAAGGCAGCTTGGCATAAACATATTTTTCAAGCGGCAGATCCGAAAAATCCGGCAGGGGAATCTCCTGCATATCGCGGATCTCCTTTTGGGGATTCACCACCGTCTCGCCCGAGTCATCCGGATAAACCAGATTGGGCACGGCACTCCAGTCCGTTTTGCCGTCGACAGCCCGGATAAAGGCCTCCATCGCGATCTCGCCCATACCGATTATCAGAGCATCGAATGCCTGCCGAAAGGGCTTGTGCCGGATAAACAGCCTCCAAAACAAGGAAATCTGAGGTCCTCCCATGACCACGCGCGCTTCTGGCAGCCATTTTTTGATCTCCCTTCCCAAAATCAGCGCATAAAAAATCTGGCTGGTGAAGGGGACCGATATGCCGATGACATCCGCCGGATGCTCCCGGACCCACGGGATGATCTCTTCCCGAATAAACCGAATAATCCGGTTGTTCTCCTTCTCCACGTCGCAGGTCGCATAGCCCTCCTTGATCGTATCCAGGGAATCCGGCCTGAAGCAGATATCGAAAATATGGGATCCGGCGATATGAAGATAGGTATTGATCTGTTTTTGCGCCCGGTCCTTTTGGCCGACGGGGGCATCGGAGTGAAAAACCTGCCGGGCCTCCTGATAACGCGTACGCAGCTCTTTTAATGAGTAATAGATCCCACGCTCGAAAAAATACCGCTGGATCTTTTCAAAACCGTCGAAAATAATCCCATCCATGATCTCCACGTTGAAATCCCGGACGACGCAGGGGATTCCCTTGCTTTGCAGATACCCTTTCAGCAGGGGAAGGGCCAGATGGGGAAACTCGTGTACGCTCAGCGGAGGATTGATCAGACAAGCCTGCATGGGTTACCTTCCTCTCTCGTCAGCGGGGATATTTGTATTGTATCGTCCGGCGCCTGCAACCGACCAGCCGCCGTCGTGCCGCTGATCCATACCCGCCGCCGATTCCATTACAGCCGTCTCATCGAAGGTACACATGGTGTTCATCACCGCCAGTGCCGTATCGATGATCCCCATGGCTATGGGACAGCCGCTTCCCTCCCCCAGCCGCATATCCAGCTCCAGGATGGGCCGCAGCCCCAACGCCTCCGCCGCCAATCGATATGCCGGTTCCGTCGAACGATGAGAGGCGAAAAGGAACTCCTTGACGAGGGGCTGCATACGGCTCGCCAAAAGCGCGGCGGCAATGGAGATCAGCCCGTCCACCACCATGGGGATGCGGTAATAGGCCGCTCCAAGATACAAGCCGGTCATGGCCGCGATATCCAGTCCGCCCACCTTGGATAGAACGTCCAATCCATCATCGGAATCCGGCTTGAGAACCGCCAAAGCATCCAGGATAACCCTGCGCTTGAGGCGCAGCCTGTCGGGCGACAGCCCGGCGCCCGTCCCCACCATCGATCCATCCCGCAGACCCAATACCGCCATGATACAGGCGGCGGCCGTGGTGGTATTTCCCATTCCCACCTCGCCGTTTCCCAGAATATCAAAACCTGCATCCTCCGCCCAAGCCGCATAGTCAAAACCGATCTGGATCGCTCTTTCGGCTGTCTCCCGCGGCACAGCGGGAATTCCTTTGGCAAAGTTGCGGGTTCCCTCCATCAGCTTTCGATTATCGATACGCGGATGCAGCACGTCTCCCTTGATGCCCACATCCACCAGCTTCAGCTCCACCTGGTTGGCATCGCAGATGACGTTGATGCCGCAGCGGGCGATTCCGGCATAGTGGAGCATTAGGCTCCTGGTGAAGGATTGCGGCGCCGTCGCCACCCCTTCCTCATACACGCCGTTGTCCGCACCAAACAGCACGAGCCCTCTCTTTTGGATGCGGTTTCTTTGTTTCCCCGTTATCCCCGCAAACCGGACAGCGATGCGTTCCAGTTGCCCCAGACTACCCTCTGGCTTAAGCAGGCGGCGTTGCCTTTCCTGTGCCGCCGCCATCGCCGTCGTATCGCCGCCTCGTATACGGCCTATTTTTTTCTGATAGTCTAGTTTTCCGGTATTATTCATATGTTTCCTTCCTCTCTATGGAGCTTTTCCGAAAGGCGCGAAGTACCCGGCCGATTCTCTCCGGCGAATTCAGTCGGTCCAGCAACGACCGGTATAGGCTGTAAAACGCCTCCGTACTCAAGCGCGCCGGCGGTTTCATCAGGGTAAATCCGTCGTACTGATTCCAGTCCTGCGGAGGGGCCTCCCCCTTCTCCACCATCTCTCGATACATGGCCGTTCCAGGAAACGGCGTGGAAATGGTAATGTTGGTGCCATACATACAGGTATCGTATATAAAGTCGTACAGTTCCTCGAATGTCTCCGGCGTATCCTCCTCCAGCCCCAGCACAAAGCTGCCCACAACGCCGATTCCCTCCGCCTGAATACGGCGGACGGCCTCTCCATAGATGGATAAGCGTTTCCGCTTGAAGCCGGACCCGTTGATTCTCTGCAGATTGCTTTCATTCAGGCTCTCAAATCCGATCAGCAGCTTTCGGCAGCCGGATCCAGTCAGCCTCGCCAGCAGCTCGGACTTGGTATAAACCGATACGTCGGTGAAAGCATACCAGTCCGTCGGCCGGCTGGATAAAATATCCAGAATGGCGTTGCTGTACAAATCATTAATAAAAAAGTTGTCATCCGTAAAAAACAAATACGGCCTCTTCCATAGTTTTCGAATCCGGGAAAGCTCCTCCTCTACCTGTTTCAGCGATTTTCTTCTGACCGACTTGCCGTAAATCGTGGAGGACAGGCAAAAACGGCATTGATGCGGACACCCTCTGGAAAGCTGGAGGGGAATACTCTTATAAGGATATTTCACCGCCAAATCATACCGCGGAGGCGGAGAGAGGGCCAGCGTGGGCCGATGGTCGGCACGGTACATTCTTTTGCTCCGCCCCGTCCTCTCGTCCTGAAGAAAGACGTGGAACAGCTCCTCTCCTTCTCCCACGAACACCACGTCCGCATACCGCGACGCCTCCTCGGCGCACATGGTTACATGAGGCCCTCCCAGCAGAATCCGGGATCCCCTCAGCCGGAAACGGACTGCCTGTGCATAAGCGTCGCAGACCTGCGCCGTGGAAGGCGACATCAGTACATAGGTATACTCTTCGTCTGGAATTTTTTCAAAATTCGCGTCGATATACGTCAGATCCCAGTCATCCGGCAGGAGGGCGGCCACCGTTAGCAGGCCCAGATGCGGCGTGCTCCAGAGCCGTTTCCTAGAGCGGAATTCCATCAGTTGTATGTCCGTCTCCATCGTATTGGCCTGCCGGTTGGCAAGCGCCAGCAGCAAAACGGTTGTCATAGCCTCCCGCCCATCAAATAAATTTGTCGACCCGCAGATGATATAGAGCGTTTCGAACGGTATCGGTAAAAAGCAGACCGCTCTCCGGCAGGCAGGCCAACGCGCCGATATGGCCCAGCTTTTCGGGACGGAGCCGTTCCCAGGCGGCCGCATCCAAAATCAATTCCAGCCGCCTATATGACGACCGGTACAGAAATATCCTGCGGGCGGTGCTGATGTACAGATCGCCCGATGAATCGGCAGCGACGGCAATAGGGAAAAAACGCGCTTCTCCTTTTACCTCCACCCGGCAGCGATGATGCCGCAAATCGCAGCAGAGGATTCGTCCGCGCCCTGTGTCCGTCACATACAGCCGCTCTTTCCAAAGGCATAGTCCGTAAGGCTTCACGCAATCTATTTCTTCCAATACGCTCGACCGGCCATCTTTTTGCATACAAATCCGATTGTTATGAAAATCCGTGAAATACCAATTCCCCAGCCGATCTCCGGCTATGCTTCCAGGTAAATGAAGCGGAGGGGCCAGCCCCTCAGAAGCTATCGCCTTCCTCCAACGCTCTTTCCGTCGAATCCATATGTCATTGCTCTCCACATCGGTTACCGCCAGCCCGCCAGCCGCCATGGCGGCTGCCAGGGGTCTCCAGCCAGGTACAGCCGGGCACACCGACGACAAGCCCCGCTTTCTCAGGTCAAAACAAAGCAGACGCCGGTTGCCCATATCCACTATGGTTACCGTCTGAGTCCCTTCATCGTAAACCAGCCCCGATGGCGAGCGCAATCCGGCCTCCTCGTGCAGCAGCACCGTTGCGGCGGCTACCTCACTCATCCTTCAGATAGCCGCGCACCAGTTCCGCAAAGGTGGCGATGTCCCGGATCCGGTCCATATTCAGATCACTGTCGTCGATTTCGATATCATAGGCCTCCTCGATCTCCACCAGAATGGAGAGCGCCAGAATGGAATCGATTCCCAGGGAAAGCAGCGGCGTATGATAATCCAGCAAAGCAATTTTGCTTTGATCCTTCATACGAGAGACAATGATTTCCTTTACCCTTTCTTCAATGCTGTTTACGTTCATACCTTTAACCTCCTAAATTTATGGCAATACAATTTCACACACGCGGTTATTGGCTCCATCCAATAAAAAAAGCGTGTTCCCATAAGCCGCCAATCCGTTGGGATTGGCCAGCGCCAGTGAGCAGAGCTCCTCCCCCTCCCCCGCGCCGATACCTATGCCGCCGACCAGCGTGTATAGGCGTTTTTCGCCGGCCGGTATCATACGCACCGCCTGATTCCCGGCATCCGCGATGAACAGATTGCCCCGGCGGTCGCCGCAAACTGCCACCGGATGGCAGAGCCTGGCGGCCGTCGGGTCGCCGCCGTCCCCGCTATAACCGGGCGCTCCGCAGCCCGCTACCGTGGTAATCCGGCCAGTGGGCAGATGGATCTCTCGAATACGGTGGTTGCCGTAGTCCGCCGCATAAAGCCTCTCTCCCGTCCAATCGATACCGATCCCATATATTTCCTGGAAATCGGCCTCCAGCGCCGGTCCGCCGTCGCCCGCAAAGCCGAAGCCGTCTGATCCCGCGAAACGGCGGATCACGCCGCTGCGGTCGACGCGGCGCAAAACATTGTTGGCAATATCGTCGATATAAACATAGCCGTCCCGGTCGGTCACCACGCCTCCCGGCTTGTTCAGGCGGGCCAGGCGGGCGGGGCCGCCCTCTCCTCCTCCACCGGTTCTGCCCGATCCTGCAAAGGTGAATATGCGGGAACCGTTCAGATCAACAAGCCTTACGACATCGTTGCCGGTATCGGCGATGTACAGCCGTCCGCCGCGACACCACAGCCCGCTGGGTTTATGAAGCCTGGCCTCCGTCGCCGGTCCTCCGTCACCGGCATACCCCCATACGCCGTCGCCCGCTATCCGACGGACCAGCCGTCCATCGTAACCATTGATCTGATGGGAATCCTGGTCGGCTATATACAGAGTTCCAGCTTCATCCGCAGCCAGCGCCTGCGGCTCCCATAACGGCGCGTTTTCTCCCGCCACCGGCTCCTCCACCCTGCCGATCCGGTCGGTTCCGCCGGCTATCCTCCTCCATTTTGCGTGGGGCGCATACAGCACTCGGGAGGCGGACGGCGTTGGGCTCTCCACCGAAAATCCCCGCTCCTCCTTTCTCATCTGAAAACTGAATACCTGGTTGCGGCGCTGCGCCTTGGCCATGAAGAGCGCCGTCACCGCCTTCTGCAGCACCTGATCCGCTTCCCTTCCGTCCTCCGGACAGGAGACCACTCCGGCGCTGAAGCTTATCCGGGCGGCGCGATAGGACGAGGGCATCTCTTGCAAAAAACGCTGTCTTCTAAAGTCCTGACGGACACGCTCGACCAGCGCCGCCCCTTCGTGCGGAGACATCCGGGGCAGGAGAACGGCAAATTCGTCCCCCTCCGAAGACAGGACTTTCGCCGTGTTACCGAAAGCAACCGTCAGATACCCGTTGATGTCCCTCATGATCCGCGCACATTCCGCAGAGGAAAAGCGGACGCAATACCGCAGAAAAAAATCCACATCCAACAGCACAAGGGTATATCGCCGCCCCATGTCCTCCATATATCCGCGCAAAATTTGCAGAAGCCGCTTCATGACAAAGATCCCTCCTCCCAGGCTGCCTGAAGTCCGTTTTATCCCGCCTTTGCAAACCCATCATTCATGAAATTTTCCGAAAAATTCCGTCTCGCCTCCGGTCGGTTCGCTGGTTCCAAAAAATCGCAGATACCGCGCCATCCGACGCTTAAGAGACGAAGAGATCCAGGGGGTGTTCACCTTATCGTAGGTAAAATTGGCCCACCCCTCCAGCGAATCGGGGAATTGCATTCCAAACTCTCTGGCAACATCGTACAATGGCGTTCCCAGATAGGGGGAAAAGATAAACAGCAGTATCTCGCTTTCGCGGTCAATCGCTTTAATCTTCTCAATCAGCTCAACCGTACGTCGGGTATCCTCTTCTGGAGCCCAGGGGAAGCCGATCATGAAGGAAAGGGAGGGGAGCAGGCCAAACTCCCTGCACATCCGAACCGCTTGGAGAATCTGTCCATTGGTGTGCCCCTTGTGAACACGCCGCAGTACCTCCTCGTCGCCGGATTCCCCGCCTATAATGACACGGAACAGACCGCCCCGCTTCAGCCGCCGGATATAGGCCGGGGTAAAACGGACGAATTGCTGTGCAACCACCGTTCCGTCCCACGCCACTCCCAGCTCTCTTTTCGCCAAGCCGTCCGCTATCTGTCCTGCCCGCCGCGTATCCAAAAAGAAGTTATTGTCGAAGAAATGGACCGCATCGATCCGCTGCTCTTCCTTCAACCAAGCGATATCCCGCACGACGCTTTCCGCAGGCAGCCCGGACCATCGGCGTCGATAAACGTTGCCGATAGAGCAAAAGGAGCATTGAAAGGGACAGCCCCGGCTGGACTCATATCCCACTACCCGTTGATGCCCCCATTGCGGATGAATGTACAAATCCAAATCCACGGCGGCATAACCGGCAATTATATTATCCTTTAGCTGGAAGCCGGCGGTTTCCCGCCCGGCGGTTTCCACGATCCGCCCTGCCTTATCCTTATATAGGATATGGGGGACATCCTCCGGCGGGCGCCGATCCCTCAGCCGCCGCGCCAGTGAAGGAAGAATTTCCTCCCCCTGTCCCATCATCACGATATCCACCAGTTCATGCCGGATAGTTTCATAAGGCATGAGAGTGGGATGCCAGCCTCCCCAAACGAGGGGAATATCCGGCGCCAGCCGACGTACCATACCGGCGAAAAGCAGCCCGTTGACGATCTGGTAACTGGTTATCGCGCTGATCCCCACCATCCACGCGCCGTCCAGCTTATCCCGGATTTCCGATTCCGTATAAATATGCAGCCTTTCGTCCAGGATTTCCACCGGCAGCTCCTCCCGGTAAAGTTGAGCGGCCAAAGCAATCAAGGACAACGGCAGCGCCGTATAAAGAGTGGGAGACTCCTTCCCATTCGTCAGCGAAGGATAAAACAGCAGTACCCCTTTCATCCCTCCGCCTCCAACAGCAGACCGGATACCGCCCGGCAGAGAAGCTCACCTATCCCGTCGAAATCCACCGGCAGCCCCACAACGCCCGCCTGCAGATGAAGCACGTCGCTGAGCAGGGTCAGAAAC
>CAKTTT010000004.1 GCA_934615635.1 uncultured Eubacteriales bacterium
CCCTTCCCCGGACCCGGGCTGGCGGTGCGCTGCCTGGGCGCCGTCACCGCGGACCGGCTGGCGATCCTGCGGGAGGCGGATGCCATTTTTCGGGAGGAAATCGTCAAGGCGGGCCTGGAACGGGATGTGAACCAGTATTTCGCCGTTCTCACCGATATGCGGTCGGTGGGGGTGATGGGAGACAGCCGCACCTATGATTATACCGTGGCGCTGCGGGCGGTTTCCACCACCGATTTTATGACCGCCGACTGGGCCCGGCTGCCCCTGGAGCTGCTGGCCGTCGTCTCCGGCCGGATCATCAACGAGGTGCGGGGGGTCAACCGGATCGTATACGACATCACCAGCAAGCCCCCCGCCACGATAGAGTGGGAGTAATACCAAATTTATACATTTATTTACAGTAGCAGACAGTGGTACTCATTGTCTGCTATTGTTTTTATTACCGTTATTATTTAGAGTGCATTTATTGTCCGCAGCAGAGCCACGGAAATTGTAAATCACGATATAATTTACAACTAAGAGAGAACAGCGGCAGGGAGATTAAAAACCTCTCTGCCGCCATTTTTCTTATTTATTCTCTTTTTTTAGTCTTGCTTTCGCTTCTTCAACGGTCTCACCGTCTTTTGTAAGATAGGCATCTACAAACTTATCTTCGATTTTAGTATAACCGCCCACAACACCTTGCTCGATTTTTTTGTAGCCGTCTACAACACCTTTTTCAATTTTCTTATAACCACCTGTTACTGCTTCAGCGATCTTTTCGTTTGCTTTTACAATTTTTGATTTAGCCATATCCGTATATTTTCCTCCAATCAGATTGATTCCGAGAAGTAGTACAACGATCCATACTGCTGTTCCCGTAAATATGTTTAGTAATAAGATTTCCGCCGCTTTCATACCGGGAAAGGACACCAGCATTGATCTTTGCATTGTGTAAATGGAAACACACGCATCTGCCAAAGAAATATTGCGGAGTGTCTTTAACACCGGAGAAGCAGAACGCTTTGTCTTTGCCATACCGATAATGGCAATAGTAATTTTAGTAAATGTGTATGTGGCAATGGTAATCATTACAATTTCGTGAAAGGCAGTACCCCTATCCTTAACTGCGGACATTATATTCACGCCCACTATGCAGAAAGAAAGTACTACCAATAAAATTCCCGTAATGCGCCGTGCAAAAAGCTCGGTATCATATTTGCCATTTGCTTTTCGCCTTATCTGCAACACGGAATATCGGGTTACAGTCAGCACGGCATAATATGCACCTACCGTAATAAACCACCAAGAATGTGTAAGAAAACCTATAATACAGTTGCCAAGCGCATAAGCAACATTAAACGCAAGACTTGTATAAGGGCTTCTTACAAGGTCTAATGTTTTCATTTAATACCTTTAATCATCGGAATGAGTGCAATCAGCATAATAATGCCAAGCAAACCAACGAGTGTACCCCAAATGATTTGCCGCCATACAAGGCACATACACATACCTACGCCAAGCACCAAAGCGGCAATAACAGCGTAAACAGTACGGAACAGATTTTTACCACTCATCTTCGGTAATTTCTTATTTTCCATCTTGCACCATATAAGTGCCGTGATAATGCTAAGCACGATACCGATAGCACCGAAAACCACTCCTTCTGTAAAGGAGTTCCATTCCGGCAGGAGAGCCATACACATACCCAGTGCGAAAAGCAAACCACTTACAGTTCCCATTATCAATGCAACAAAACTACTCTTTTTCATTTTGAAATCTCCTCCCATTAAACCAACACTTGTGTTTTTATTGCATTTATAGTATAATATTTCTTCAAAATAAAACAATCAACAATCAAGCGACAAGTGTTGGAATAATGGAGAAAAGCTTATGAACGTAAAGAACAATAAGCGGCGCAGAAAGTCGCAGGAAAAAATCGAAAAGGCATTTATAGAATTACTGCAAACTTGTGAAATTGAAGATATAACAGTTTCGGATCTTATTAAGATAACCGAACTAAATCGCAGTACCTTTTATGCGAATTACATCGACATATTTGACCTTGCCGATAAGACAAGAGAAAAACTTGAAAACGAGTTCAGCAATCTGTTTGCCGACTATGATTATTTAAACGAGCGTACCGGTGCCGAAAAAATGTTTGCGCATATCAAGGATAATCAGATTTTTTATAAAACCTACTTTAAGTTGTGTTATGACGATAAGCATCTCGTATCAATATACGATACCAAACGAGCCGAAAAGGAACATATTGAAACTAACATTAAATACCACATTGAATTTTTCAGAAACGGTCTGAATGCTATTATAAAGCTTTGGCTTGCAGGTGGATGTCAAGAGTCCCCAAAAGAAATGGCTGAGGTGCTGAAAGCAGAATATCGAGGTAGATAACGATGAGTTTTTGTAAATCTCTTGAAATTTGAAAACTGATTTATTATAACATTAATGTTAGCGTGGCAACACTATGGCAACAAAAAATCTGATAGTCCATACTTTATGGATAATACAGATGTAAGAGATACCACGAGCTAAACCGCCTATACAAAATTGTTTAGGTTGTCTTTTTCGGGAGCGAGTGGGAATAATCATGGGGGACAAAATGAAAAGCGTTCTTTCTGTCATGGGCGGCATCCTTTTACTTTTCCTTATCTCTTCAGCCGGCTGCAGCCAAAGGAGCCCGCTCTCCCTGGAAAACCATTCCTGGACCTTTGCCACCCTGCAAAGCGAGGAGGACGGCTCGATCATCGCCTGCTCCGACGACAAGAAGCCTATATACGGCGACGCCAAGGTGATGGATCTGGCCTGTCAGGCGGAGGACGGTGTGCTGACCTTGGCGAATACCGGCACCCAAGAGAAATGGGAGCTGTCCTACCGCGTCAATATCCACAAGCCTGAGGCGGTTATTTACGATCTTTCCTCTGCGGATCAATCCGGCCATGCCACGGTGGGTGTGACCTCCTATCTGAGCGGCGATGCCGACTATACCCTGATTCTATCCATCGACGGCTATACGCTTTACTTCGTTGAATCCGAAGACGAATAATCGCTAGTGGGTATACCCGCGGGCGGGCGGTCCCAACCTCACGGTGACGCTTCCGCCCACGATTGTGGCCTTGTTTTCAAGCAAAGCCGCGGAAATAAACGCCGTTATGGGCTTCCTAACAGCAGAGCGTCCCGCAGACAAAGCGGCCGGAACCGGCAAATCCCCTCCGCTCCCACCAAATCGTCCCCATCGGCCGCAAACGCCGGCCGAAAAAGTCCCTGTCATTGGCCGATGCGGTTTTTGCGGCCCGGGCAGAAAAACGGCGGGGGCTTCCCTATAGCCGATTCCCCCCGCCGTCGCCGCCGGTCCCGTTGAAATCCTTTCCCCCGGGTTTCCCGAGCAGGGGAATGCCGGCGATGGCCATTCACTACAATAGCCGCCCCCCTTCCGCCCGAGACGGGAAGGCATGGGACATCGGCCCGGCATCCCCGCATCCCGGCCCCCGCTTGCAGAGGCGGCGGCGGACACGGCGCTTTTTAAAACGAAGCCGGCCTCCACGGGCAGCCGGGGGACTTTTCAAGCATCGTCCAAATATAGATGAACATAAAACGCCGCGGACCGGCCGGTCCGCGGCGTTTGTCCTGCCGGTGCGCCCGTTAATCCCACACGGGCTTCACCAGCTTGTATTTGGAGGAGGGTTTAAGCGAATAGTAGTGGGTGAGAATCTGGGCGTAGCTCCAGCCTTCTTCCAAAGCGAACCCCACCGCGCCGTACTGGCTCATCCCCAAGCCGTGGCCATGGCCGTACACCTCCAGGGTAATGATATCGGTGGCCGGGTCGTAATCCCGGATCTGGAAGCTGTGGGAGCGCATTTCAATGCCCAGATTATTGCAGGCGTCGCGAACTGCCTTGCCCTTCACCGCCCGGCCGTTGTAGACGGCGTTGATCTCCTGGACATACCGCCCCTCTCCCCCGTTCCATTTGGTGGGATACATGGGGGAGCCGAAATTGCCGGTCCCGGTAAAGGTCACGGGATACTTCAGATCCTTTTCCAACTGTTCCTTGAGATCGGCAAACTTCACCTGGGTGATGGAAATCAGGTGGTCGTTGCCGCCGGAGTATTGGATCAGATTCTCCTCCGTCTCATAGGGGCTCGCCACGCTTTGCAGGAAGGGCAGCGCGGCTGTGTAAACATATTGGCTGGAGGCGGTGACGCCGCAGCTCATGGCGCTGTACATGCTGTTGATGGGCATACTCTTGACCTGGTTCTCTCTGGTGTAGGAGGTATCCAGTATCTTGACCCCCAGCACCTCCCCCACCGCATCGTAAATCTTCTTGCCGTAGCCGGTGGTTTTATCGAAGGCTTTCAGCGCCAGGGTATAGGGAGCGTTGCGGGAAACACAGTAGTTGAGGATATATGTATAGGAAGCGACCGCCTGCGCCTTGATGGCCTCGGTGTTGTTCCCGTCCTCACCGAAAAAGGTGGCCCGGTTCATCTCGTAGTTGACCACCCGGGCCAGCGCGTCCTGAAGCCCTTCCCTGTCCAGATTTTCATAGGTCGTTTGGGTTCTGGAATCGTAAAGCCTGAAATTCTGCAGGAACAGGGCCTCGGAGAACCGCCCCTCCTCCAGCACCGCGTCGGGCTCGTCCGGCACCGGGGAGGGGGTGGGGACGGTGGGATCCGTCCCTCCGGGCTTGCTGGTGTCGGTGGCAGGGGGGGATGTGGGCGGTTTGGTGGGAGGCGCCGTCGTTGTGGTGGTGGTGGTCGTAGTAGTCGTGGTCGTGGTGGAGGTGGTGGCGCTCTCGGTGGTGGAGGTGGTCGGCTTTGGCGCGGAGGAAGAGGTGGACTCCGCCGCAGAAGAGGAGGCCGCGGAGGAAGCGGCAGAGGAAGCCCCTGTGGAAACGCTCTCCGAGCTGGTGAGAGTGGAACCCGCCTGTGAGCTGACGCCCTCCGACGGCCGGGTGGTGTCTCCCGGCAGGGTGGGCGCCGCCACCGTGGTGGTGGCGTGGGTGCGTCCGGCGGACGTGCTGGGACGGGTTTGATCCATCCACTCCTGGGGCATCAGCACCCGGTCGTTGACCGCCGCGCCGCTGTAATCCACCTCGTCCGACTCCCCGCTGCGCACCATGCGGGCCGCCACCACGATCCGCGCGCCCCCGAAGCCCGCCGCCCGGCTGGCATCGGTGGTCAGTAGCAGCAGGGAATCCCCGTCGTACAGATCCACCTGCTCCTCCGGGACGGTAAACAGGGATCGCTTCTGCAGCTCGTACCCGAATTCCAGGAAATCCACCTCATCCTCGAAATCGGTGCGGGTGAAATCAAACTGATTCAAGGCCGCGTCGCCCACATACAGCACCGCGAAAATTTTCCACTTGGCGTTGCGGTAAATGGTATTCATTTCCACGACGGGATGAGCCTGGAGATAAGCCAAATTTCTGTATTCCTCCAAATCGGAGAACATCTGGCCATTCCCCGTGTTGTTCCCATAAATTACCAGAGAACGGTTGACCGACTGGGAAGTGAAGAAGGCGTTGTGCTCGTCAAAATAGGGCACGCCGTATAGGGAGTACTGCTTATCAAAGTTGTGCGTGGCGTAATCCGTCACCTGATTCAGGGACTGCACCACCGGATAGTCGATGCTGGTGCCGTCGATCCTGACCCAGCCCCGCACATCGCTGTTACGGCTGTATAGAGTGGAGAACTGGGTCAGCATCCCTTCGGGAGCCCCCTCCGGCAGGCTGGAGCCGCTGCTGTTCCAATATTCGTTCCGAATGTCGAGATAGGCGTTTTCATTAAAAGAAGGCTCCAGCCAGAAGGTATAAGCGGCCAGCACCCCCGCAGTGAGCAGCAACGCGATTGCCACCAGCACGCCGCATTTGCGGAATATCTCCGCCTTTCCGTCCCCCTTCCAGGGCAGCACGGCGGCCAGCCGGGGCCGGGTGCGCTTCGCCCGGGGCGTTTCGGGAATTTGAATCGCCGCAGGGGGAGCCTGCTCCTCCAGCAGCTCGCCTCCCGCCATCACGGCGGGCATGGCTTCCAGATACCGGCGGACCAGATCCAGCGCGGTGGCGGTGGCGATGGCGCGGACATAGTCCCGGTCAGCGCCGCCCTGGGCGGCCGTGATCTTCTTGACCCACACCCGCTTTTCATCCGCCAGGGCGATGAACACGGTCCCCACCGGCTGGCCCTCGCCCGATTCGGGTCCCGCCTCGCCGGTGATCGCCACGCCCAGGGCCGCCCTTCCCGCTTTCCTGGCGCCCACGGCCATGGATCCCGCCACCTGGGGGCTGACCGCGCCAAACTCCTCCAGTTGTTCCCGCGGCACCCCCAGCACATCCTGCTTGATCTCCCAGGAATAGGCGGCGACGCCGTATTCAAACACCGAGGAGGCGCCGGGCACCTCCGTCAGCCGGCTGGACAGCATCCCCGCGGTACAGGATTCCGCCGTGGCGATTTTCAGTCCCTTCTCCCGCAGCAGGGATACCACCGTTTTCTGCAGGCTGCCCGCATCCACGCCGTATACATTGATGCCCAGCCGCCGCCGGATTTCCTCCACCACGGGGGCGCACAGCTTTTCCGCCGCCGCCATGTCCGCGGCCCGGGCGGTGATGCGAATGGTCACCTCGCCGTCCTTGACATACGGCGCCACGCTGGGATTGGCCTCGGACATCAGATCCGCCAGCCGCTCCGCCACCGCGGATTCCGCGATGCCGAACACCCCCACCGTGCGGGAAAAAATGGTGCCTCCGGCGAACTTGGACAGATAGGGGCCCACATAATCGTTGAACATGGGGATCAGCTCCCGTGGGGGACCCGGCAGCATGATGATGGCCTGCCCGTACCGCTCCACGGCGCAGCCGGGGGCGGTGCCGTGATCGTTGGGGAACACCACGCAGCCCTTGGGCAGCATGGCCTGCTTCTTATTGTTCTCCGTCATCTCCCGGCCGGTGCTTTGAAAATATTCCTGGATCCGCCGCCAGCTTTCCTCATGAAGTTCCAGCGGCAGGCTGAGCGCATCCGCGACCGTCTCCCTGGTCACATCGTCCGGCGTGGGGCCCAGGCCGCCGGTAAGGACGATCAGGTCGCTGCGCCCCATGGCGAGGGAGAGCAGCTCCCCCAGGCGGGCGACATTGTCCCCCACCGTGGACTGATAATGAAGCTGGATCCCATAAACGGCCAGTTCCTGAGACAGAAAACGGCTGTTTTCATTGAGGATATCCCCCAACAGCAGCTCTGTTCCGACGGTGATGATTTCAGCGTTCATAATTACCCCTTACAAGCGTTAATGAAAATGCGTCTGTCGGCGGCTAGATGGTGCGCCGCCGGATCCCCTCCAGCGCCTCGCGGATCAGATTCTCCCCGTCCAGGGCGGCCTCGGCGGCCTCCACCATCGCCAGCTTGGGCCGGGTGCGGGGATGCCGGGGGGTAAAGACGGTGCAGCAGTCCTCATAAGGCTGAATGGAAATCTCAAAGGTGCCGATGCGCCGGGCAATCGCGATAATTTCTTCCTTGTCCATGCCCACCAGCGGCCGGAAAACCGGCAGATCGGCCACCGCATCGGTGCAGGCGATGGCGGGGATGGTCTGGCTCGCCACCTGCCCCACGCTCTCACCGGTGATCAGCGCCCCGCAGTCGGCGGATTTCGCCACCGCAGCGGCGATGCGCATCATGAAGCGGCGCATAATCAGCGTGAAAAGCTCCTCCGGGCACAGGCGGCGGATCTCCTCCTGGATATGGGTGAAGGGGACGATCTGCAGCTCCATCCGCCCGGCATAGGTCCCCACCTGCTCCAGCAGGGAGATCACCTTCTGCTCCGCCCGCTCGCTGGTGTAGGGGGGAGAGGCGAAATGGACGGCGGTGAGCTCGATGCCCCTCTTGGCCATCATATAAGCCGCCACCGGGGAATCGATGCCGCCGGAAATCAGCAGAGCGGCCCGGCCGCCGGTTCCCACCGGCATACCTCCCGCGCCGGGAAGCTGGGCGCCGTGGATATACGCGCCGAAATCCCGGATTTCCACCCAAATTACCAGCTCCGGCCGGTGAACGTCCACCGTCAGATGGGGATACTGCTCCAGCAGGTATCCTCCTACCTCCCCGCAGATCTCCGGGGAGGTCAGGGGAAAGCTCTTGTCGCTGCGGCGGGCCTCCACCTTAAAGGTGTTCACCGCCTCCAGAGAGGGACGGAGATAGGCTGCCGCCGCCTGCCGGATGGCCTCCAGATCCTTTTCCACCACCTGGGCCCGGGAAAAGGCGGATATGCCGAAAACCCGGGAAACCCGGTCGCAGGCCTCATCCAGATCGGCGGCGGGGTTCTCGGGCTCGATATAAATGGTGGACTGGGCCTTGCGCAGCCGGAAATCCCCGGCGGGCGCCAGCCGCCTGCGCAGATTTTTCAGCAGTATGTTTTCAAAGGTGCCGCGATTGAGCCCTTTTAGGGCCAGCTCGCCGTTTTTGATGAGTAAAATTTCATGCGGGGCGCTCGACATGGCATTCGTTCCTTTTTATTCCGATTCCGTCCCCTGCTCCTCCGGGTTTCCTGCGTTTTCCGCTACCGGGTCGGGCTGGGTGGGTTCTGTTTCCTGTGCCTGAGTGGCTTCCGTTTCCTGCGGCTGGGTTTCAGGCGGATCTGTGGCCGGGGGCTGGGTGACGGGCGGCGCGGGCGGATCCGTCTGCTGCGTCTGCGAAGGCTGGGTGGTGGTTTCGGGCGGCGTGGGCTTGGGGGTCGTTGTGGGCGCCGGCTTTGTCGGCGCCGACTTGGTGGAGGCCGTGGTGGGGGCGGCCGAACCGGTGGGCGCCGGCTTGGTCGCCGGCGTCGTCTGCGCGGGCTCGGTGGCGGAACCCTCGGTTTCCGCCGTGGAGGGAATCGTATAGCCGTTTTCGGTGTAATAGGGATGCGGCTCCTTCTTCTGGTTGACGTACCAGGCCAGCGGCATGATCACATCGTCGTTGGCTTTGATTTTGTTCACCGCCACGTCGGCGCTTTCCCCCGGCCGTACCTTGCGGGCGAACACCGCCAGCCGTCCGTCGTCGAAATGGACGGCGCTTTCCGCCGTACAGGTGGAGAGAATTAGGATATCGTCGTCCGCCTGCACATCCACCGCCTTTTCAAAATCCCACATGGAGCGGGCGCGGATCTCATCTATATAGCGGAGGAACTCCTTATCGCTGGAAAAGTCATCGCCGGTGCGGGTATAATAATACCGGGCCTCGTTACCCTCGCTCTCGTCCATCACCGCGATGGCGAACACCTTGTACTGGGCCTCCTCGAACACCGTGTTCATGGTGATGAGCGGGGCGCTGCGCACATTGGAAAGGCTGCCGATAAATTTGTTCAGCCCCGCGAACATATCCCCGGTGGCCATGTTGTGCCCATAGATAATCAGGGACTTGTTATGATCCTCCGGGGTTTCGATGGTGTTGCGCATATCGAAGAAAAGGCAGCCGTATTTCGTCTCATTCTTATGAAAATCGTGCTTGAGATAGTAGGCGTTGTCGATGCCCCTGACAATGGGCAGATTGATCTTCAGGAAATCGTTGGCCTTGTTGGATTTATAGGTGATAAAGCCCCGCAGGTCGGTGTTTTCGGTATACAGCAGCTTGAAGGAATCGTCCATGCCGGGGAGAAAATCGAAATTCTCCAGCTCTTCCGGCAGGGAGACGGGGGCGTCGGGGTTGTATTTGTTCCCCGACTGAGCGTACAGATCCCGGGCCGCGGCGGGAAGGATGACCATATCGTTGGCAAGATAGGACAGGGAGCCCACCAAGGTCAGCAGCGCCAGGACGAACACGCACTTGCGCACGACCTCCAGCGCCCCGTCCCCCACGTGAGGAACGACCACCTCCACCATGGACAGCAGCACCTGCCCCACCGACCGCCGCTTACGCGGCCCGCGGGCGGGCGCATCCTCCTCCACAGGCATCACCAGGGGGAATTCTTCCGCCTGCGAAGAGAACAGGGTCTCCTCCGCCCCCGTTTCGGCGGCGTCCTCTTCCGAGGCGACCGTCTGAGCCGCCTGTTCTCCGGCCTCTTCCAGCGAGCCGTATTGTTCAATGAGTTCGCGGATCTCCTCTTCCGGTTTCCGCGGTTCCCGTTTGTTGTCCATAAAGGTCCTCCTTTCAGACTGTGGCAGGGGGCTATCGCCGGATCAGCACCGCGCGGGCTTCCTCCACCCCGGCTAAAAAGCGATCGATGTCCTCCTCGTCGTTATCCCGGGAGAGACTGACCCGCAGGGCGGAATCAATCTCCGCTGGCGGCAGCCCCAGCGCCGCCAGCACGGGGCTGCTTTTTCCCCGGGAGCAGGCGGAACCGCTGGAAACATACACCCCCCGCTGGGCGAGGAAATGCAGCAGCGTCTCGCTGCGGATGCCCGGGACCGACAGGTTGAGAATATACGGCGCGTGCCGGGCGGGCCGGTGGAGGAGGATCTCCTCCTGCCTCTCCAGACCGGCCAGCAGCCGGTTCATCAGCTCTTCAAATCGGGCGCGCTGGCCCGCAAGCTCCGGGACGGCCGCCGCCGCTGCGCCGAAGGCGGCGATGGCGGGGGTGGCCTCGGTGCCCGGGCGCAGCCCTCTTTCCTGCCCGCCGCCGAAGGCCCGGGGCAGGATCCGCACCCCCTTCTTCACATAAAGGGCGCCGCACCCCTTGGGCGCGTGGATCTTGTGGCCGCTGACCGTGAGCAGGTCCACATCCATCGGCCGCACCCGGATGGGCAGCTTGCCGAAGGCCTGGACCGCGTCGCAGTGGAGCAGCGCCCGGGGCGCCAGCCGCCGCACCAGCGGCGCGGCCTCTTCCACCGGCAGGATGGCGCCGGTCTCGTTGTTCACCAGCATCATGCTGACCAACATCGTGTCCGGCCGCAGCGCCGCCTCCAGGGCGGAAAGCGGTACGCAGCCGCTCCCGTCGGGAACCAGCCGGGTCACCTCCCAGCCCTCCTTCTCCAGTTGGCCGCAAGCGGCGGCCACCGAGGGGTGCTCCATCGCGGTGGTCACGATATGCCGGCCGCCACGCGCTTTGGCGGCCGCCGCGCCGAATATCGCCAGATTGTTGGCCTCCGTGCCGCCGGAGGTGAAGGTGAGGGTATCGGGCGCGGCGCCCAGCAGGCCGGCCACCGCGCTCCGGGCGGCCTCCATCTCCCGCTCCGCCTCAAAGCCGACGGTGTGGAGGGAGGAGGGATTTCCCCAGCAAGCCGTCATCATTTCATACGCCTTATCCGCCGCCGCCCGGCAGACGGCGGTGGTGGCGCTGTTGTCCAGATAGGCCCGTTTCATGGCTGCATTTCCTTCAATACTGATAAATATAGAATTCGACACTTTATTATATAACAAAAACGCCCGATATACAACCGCTTCTTTGCAGCGAATTTGCGGAACACGGCGGAATCCCGTCGAAAGCACGTCTCCCCTGGGACGCATGGGCAAAAAATAACAGGGCTGTAACCAATCCCTGGAATGTTTGCAAAAGTGTAATCCAATTGTAACCGAAAAGGGGTGGTTTCCAACCGGGACGGGGCATATAATAAATGCGTGGCCGGGGAAAGAGGCCCAAGCCTGATCGGAAAGGATGAGTTATGATGAAAAAACGGCGTATCGGCAAAAAGCTCCTGGTTATGGCCGCCCTCCTGCTTTTCAGCGCCTTCACCATGGCCGTCTGTGCCGAGGATGGCGGTTACTGGACCACCTGCACCGACAGCGAGGGGCGCGTGGTGCGGGTGTTCACCTACACCGAGCCGGTGGAATACACCTTCGGGGAATGGGATCCCGACCAGCCGCTGGACCAGCCAGATGAACCGGTCGAACCGGATGAGCCCGTGGCCGGCGCGGATCAAGCCCCCCTCCACCTGGCGGCCCCCGAGGGCGGGCAAACCGCGGGAGCCGCGGCCGCCGCCCCTTCCAATCCGCTGGCCGGCGTGGCGGCGCTGGGCGTGGTGATGCTGGCGGTGCTGGCGGCGGCGCTGTACAAGGACGTCTGAAGCCGGCGGGACGTTGAATGGTACGGAAAGGATGATTCTTTATGCAAAAATGGATACCGTGGATGCTGCTTGCCCTGTCCGCTTTCTGCGCGGCTTTTTGCCTGAAAGTGCGCCGGCGGCGCCTGGCGCGTCCGATGGTGGAGGATTTCGATATCCGATAGAACATACCCCCTCTTTATGCCTTCATGGATTCTCCTCCTGATGAATAAAGCCCAAAGGGAAGGGGCCGCATGGCAATGCCATGCGGCCCCTTCCCTTTGCACGGTTGAAAAGGTGCGGTTTTGCCCCCGCCTTTTCTTGGGATCGGGCGAAAGCCGCGCGGGGATCTATCCGCGTCTTTCGCGCCAGTCCGGCGCGCCCATGAGCGGATCCGCCGGGAGGAACGGCCGCCCCTGCTCCCCCTAAGCCGCCGGAAGAATCGCCACGGGCCGAAGGATATCCTTGTCCCGCCGCCCTATTCATGGGCAGGATTCTCCGCCGGTCGAAGCGTCTTTTATCCCCCGTCCTTTTCCGGCTCCGGCTTTTTGCAGAACAGCTCCTTCACCCCGATATACAGCAAAAACACCCCGAAGGCTCGCCGCAGCAGGCTGATGTCGATCACCGCCGCCCCCCACGCCGCCAGCAGGGAGGAGGGAATCCCGGCCAGGGTGCAGATCAGCACCGCCTTTTTTTCCACCAGCTTGTTCTTGATGTGGGAAACCAGCGCCGCCGGGGCACAGAAGAGGAAATACAGCAGATTGATGCCGCCGGCCGCGTACTGGTTGACCTCGGTGAAGCTGGTCATATACAGAATCAGCAGGGAGCCGCCGCCGATGCCGAAGCCGCTGAGCACCCCGGTCAGCAGGCCGATGAGGAAATGGAGAAGCATCACAGCAGCAGCACCGCCCGGATACCGCCGTAGAGGATCAGCAGCCCGAAAGCCCGCCGCAGCAGGGTCACCGGCATTTTTTTGAAGATCCTGCCCGAAATAACCCCTCCGGCCAATCCGCCCAGGAGAAAGGGCAGCGCATACAGGAAATCCACCCCGCCGCGGAAAAAGTATATCACCAGGGAGACGGCGGACAAGGGCAGGATCACCGCGACCGAGGTGGCGAAAGCCCGTTTCTGCTCCAGCCCCAGCCATTTGGTGAACATCGGCACCAGAAACAGTCCCCCGCCCGAGCCGAAGAAGCCGTTGGCCGCTCCCGCCAGCGCGCCGGTGACGGCATATTTGACGTTTTGCTTCATGCTGTTCCCCCCCCTTTACCCGCATAGTGTGCCACGCTTGCCTCCAAACATACGCCCAAAAAGACGAAGAAAGGGAGGGGCGCCATTCATACCCGCCCTTTTCGCCGCATATATAAAAAGGCAGGCCCGTTTGACGGCTCAACCAAATGACAGGAGGCAAACGAGGGATCATGAAGGATTACACACCCTTTAAGGAGAACGGCAAAGTCGAAGCGGCGGCTCCCGAACCCTATCCGCCGCTGGAGGTGGAGGGTCCCAATCCCCAGTACGCCCGCCTGCTGGGAATCGATATGGCGGGCGGAAGAGGCGAGATGACCTCCATCACCCAATACCTCTATCATAGCTGGACCCTGCCGGATTTCGACAACGCCGCGCCTACCCTCCGTCAGATCGCCCAGGTGGAGATGCACCATCTGGATATGCTGGGCGTCCTGATCGAAAAGCTAGGCGGCAACCCCAAATACCAGGCGGTGCAGAACCGGCCCGCGCTGTGGACCGGCGGCATGGTGACCTACAACCGCACCCCCGCCATGGCCATACGGGACAACATGGCGCTGGAGCAGAGCGCCATCGACACCTACCGCAAACAACTGCTGGTGATCCGGGACACCCACGTGGCCGCCGTCATCCGCCGCATCCTGATGGACGAGGAGATCCATCTGCTGCTTTTCAAGCGGCTGCTGGCCTCCACCGGCATACGGCCCCAGCCCCGCTGAAAGCCGCGGGCCGTCCGGATGGATCCGGACGGCCCGCGAGCTCTTATTTATCCTTTCCGCAGCGGAAGCAGGCCCCCAGCAGGAATCCCAGGGAACCGCTGCACAAAGCGGTGGCGGCAAGGCCGAGTATCCATACCACGAAAGCTCTCACGCCATGCACCGCCTTCCAAAAAAGAGCGTCTGCATCCCCCGCAGGATCAACGCCGCCGCCGAGCAAAACACCACCATGCCGAAAATGCACAGGCTTTTGAAAAGCAGCTTGATATTCGTCATCATATGGCAACCCTCATTTCAAAAAAGCGTTCCTATCAGCAGTTTATGCAGGAAAGCGCGCCGTTGTACCGGTTTTTTCTGCCAAGCGTATGAAAAACCGCCGCTGCGGCACACTAAATCCGTAAAAAACCACCGGAAGGATGAAAAACGATGTCCAAGCATTATCCCTTTACGCTGGAACCTCTGCCCTACGCCTACGACGCGCTCTCCCCCGTGCTGGATGCCCGGACGCTGGAGTTTCACCACGACAAGCATCTGCAGACCTATGTGGACAACCTCAACGCCGCGTTGAAGGACGCGCCTTCCTACCATACCTGGGAGCTGGAACGCCTGATCCTGCAGCTCGACAGCCTGCCGGAAAACCTGCGGACCCCTGTGCGCAACAACGCCGGCGGCGTATACAATCACGAGCTGTATTTCGCCTCCATGACCGGCGGGGAAAGCCGGCCCGGCCCGGCGATGCTGCGGGAGTTGGAAAAAGCCTTCGGCTCCTATGAGGCATGGAAGGAACAGATGAAGCAGGCGGCGCTGACCCAGTTCGGCTCCGGCTGGGCCTGGCTCATCGCGGATGCGGAGGACGGGCTGCACATTGTGAAAACCCCCAACCAGGATACACCCCTGCGGGCCAGGGTGCGGCCGCTGCTGCTGGTGGACGTGTGGGAGCACGCCTACTATCTGCAATACCAAAACCGGCGGGCGGAGTATCTGGACCGGTGGTTCGGCCTCATCGATTGGCAGGCCGTGGAAAGCCGGCTGAAGGGCTGAGAACCGCCACGCTCTCCTTTCCCAATCGTTACTATACCATTTTGCAACCATATATGCAACCATTTTCGGTTATATAAATAATATCCGTTTTGGTTACGATTAAAGTATATCAAGCGGAAAGAGGCGGCCCGATGTTCAGGATAGAAAATGAGTTTAAAAACGCCAATATCTCTCGTACCGTCCGGTTCACGGAGCCGCTTTTCGAGCGGCTGAACCAGCTCGCCCAGGAAAACGATATTTCCTTTAATCTGCTGGTTCTGCAATGCTGCAAATACGCCTTGGACAATATGGAGCAGGGACGGAAGGAGGAGCGTTAAGGCGATCCGCCGCCCGGTTCTCCCTATCCCTTTCCTTCAGCAGCCTCTTGGTAGCCTTTCCGCAGCCTTGCGTCCTGCTGCCTAACCACCGCCCAACTGCTCCCCAACCGCCCGGCCCCCTCCGTTCCGACGGAGCGCCGGGCGGTTTTTTACGAAAAACGCCGCCGCCGGGAACGGCTCCCGTGGGCAGCGGAAAACCCGTCGGGAAGCAGGGGCCAAAAGCGAAAACATCCGCGGCGCGGGAGGAGCGCCTCCTTTTCGAATCGTGAGTCCCGCGCTGCACACGACAGGCCGTCATCCCCCTCGGCCGGGCCGCCCTTCCAGCTCCCGTCTAATCCCACGGCTCTGCCGGATGCCCTGTCCGGCGGAAAATCCACTCTGGGTTGATTTTTTCCACATCGCCTCGCTACCCTTCCACCTGTGTTTGTGTTACCATAGGGGTATGAAAGCCGCTTTCATCATCATTGTATAGGGGGAATTCGTATGAGCATGGCTGTCATCGGCGCGGTTATCGCCGCACTGCGCAGGGAGCGGGGAATCAAGCAGGAGGAGCTGGCCCGTTTTGTGGGTGTTTCCGTCCAGGCCGTTTCCAAATGGGAAAACGGCGGGGTGCCGGACACAGAGCTTCTCCCCAAAATCGCGGATTTCTTCTGCGTGCCGCTGGACAGGCTGTTCGGCCGACAGATCACCGATTACGCCGACCTAGAAGGCGCGCTGGCCAAAAGGATCGCCGACGCTCCGCCGGAAGGGCGGATCGAGGTGCTCTACCGGCTGTGCTGGGTCATGGAGCGGGCCCTGTTCGGTGAAAACAACCCCCGCGAAATGACCATCGAGGATATCCGGAGGGAGACCGCCGGCGGCCCCGCTTCCTATTCCGCTTATCTGAGCGACAACGGCTTCACCTTCATGAGCCTGGCGGAAAACCGCCCCTATTTTCTCCTGGTCCCGGAAAGCCCGGATAAAAAGGCGGGCCTTTTCGACGTGGCGTACGCCCCCCTCTTCCAGGATCTGGCGGACCAGGATGTGCTGGATTCTCTGCTTTTCCTTTATACCAGAGAGGAGAATAAGGGCTTCACCGTCAACCTGCTGACAAAAAAACTTCATCTTCAGCCGGACAAGGCGGCGGCGGTGGTGGAAACCATCAAGCGGTACGGGATGATCCACACCACCTCGGAGGAGCTGGACGACGCTTCCCAGGAAATCCACACCCTGCTCCCCCAGCCCGCGCTGGCGGCCCTATTGCTCTTCGCCCATGATCTCCTCCAAACGCCTCATCACTTTTATTATTATTCCGGCAACCGGACCGCGCCCTATCTGGCGTAGCCCCAACGGCGACGCGGCCGGCGGCGGAATGACGGCTCAAATCCTCCCCACCTCCCCCCTTCCGCCTGCGGGCGGAAGGGGGGCGCACGGGAGATCCCGTATGCTATGCCGGGCCCACAGGCGGGAGCCCCGCTTCCCGGCAGGCGATAACCCAGCGGCCGACGGACCTTATCCATGGCTTGCCGCGCCCTGTCTACCCTAACCGACAAGAACCGGCAAGACCTCCAGACCGGGACCTGCCGCTGTCAGTCCCGCCGGATCACCGGGCAGCCGGCCGCGGCACATAGGCCGCCCATGCCGCCCTCTCGCCGGCTAGAGAAGGCCCGGCCTGTTGAGTCCGGGCCTTTGGGGGAGGCGCGGCGTCCCACCCCCTGAGTAGCCGGGGGGCATCCCGCCCGCCTTTTGGGCCAATGCGAAAGGAAAGCCTTGTTGCGCCGCTTATGCTCCTCGCTGTCCGCTCGATCCTCCAACGCCGTTGCCGCCTTCTCCGGCAATACATCCATGCTACCGTCCGTGGATCCTCACAGTATAAACAAAGAAGCATATGCCCATCTGTATACACACCCCCGAATCTCTGCGAGTGTATTCCGCCCTTTCCTGGGATAATCAACCATATTTACCCCAAACAAAACCATACACCCATTCACATTGATCCTTTTCTACCGCTGTTTTTTTGTATAAGGCCGCCTCCGGCTTGTTGCCTTCGCTTTTCCCGAGGCGGGCGGTAGGCGGCAAAACAGACAAAATCCGCGTTTTCCGGAAGGACTTGCGTTATCCCGGCTTTATATGGTATACTGAAGGGTAGATTATATATAAAAGGGGTTTTCAGTCATGTCCGGACACTCCAAATGGAATAATATCAAACGGAAAAAGGAAAAAACCGACGGCCAGCGGGCCAAAATCTTCACCAAGATCGGCCGGGAGATCGCCGTGGCGGTGAAGGAGGGCGGTTCCCCCGATCCCGCCTCCAACTCCAAGCTCAAGGATGCCATCGCCAAGGCCAAGGCCAACAACGTGCCCAACGACAACATCGACCGCATCATCAAAAAAGCGGCGGGCGAGGGCAACGCGGACAATTACGAGGCGCTGCAATACGAGGGCTACGGTCCCTGTGGCATCGCCGTGATTGTGGAAACCCTTACCGACAACCGGAACCGTACCGCCGGCGATCTGCGCCATTATTTTGACAAATACGGCGGCAACCTGGGGCAGACCGGCTGCGTGGGCTTTATGTTCAAGAAGAAGGGCGTTCTGGCCATCGAGGCGGAGGGACTGGACGAGGACAAGGTGATGGAGGATGCCCTGGAGGCCGGCGCGTCGGATTTCTCCTCCGACGGGGACGTGCTGGAGATCACCACCGAGCCGGAGGATTTCTCCGCCGTCCGCGAGGATCTGGAGGCCAAGGGCTATGCCTTTGTATCCGCCGAGGTGGAGATGCTCCCCGACGTGTACAGCTCCATCGAGGACCCGGAAAGCGTCCTCAAAATGGAAAAGCTCCTGGATGTGCTGGAGGACAACGACGACGTGCAGAACGTCTGGCACAACTGGGACCGGCCGGATGAGGACGAGGACTGAGGCTATTCTCCGTCGAGGATATCCTCCATCCGCTATCCGGCAGTCTCTCCCGCCGCCACTCGCTCCCACCTACCTCTCCGCCCGGCCCCGGGGAGCCGGGCTAACACGCGGGAGGCCTTTCGCTCCAAGCCCTCAAACCCGCTTGGCTTTTGGGTTGTCGTCCTTTGGGCCGCGGAAGGGACGGACGGCTCCGCTTAAGCTTTGTTGAAAGGATGGAAGGAAAAATGGACAAGGATTGGTCCGCGTTGATCGGCAGCACGAATCGGGAGGAGTGGACGGTGACGGAGGACCGGCTGGCCTGCAACCTGAAAAGCGGCGCCGTGCGGGTTTTCGCCACCCCCTATATGGCGGCGCTGATGGAGTACGCCGCTCTTCGCCTGGTACAACCCCATCTGCCCCAAGGCATCACCACGGTGGGCACCCAACTGGATATCCGTCACGAAAGCGCCACTCCCGAGGGAATGCGGGTATGGGCGGAGGCGACTTTGACCGAAACCGACGGCCGCCGCTTTCTCTTTGAGATAACCGCCTATGACGAGGTGGGCGTGATCGGCCGGGGCACCCATGAACGCTGCAGCGTCCGGCAGGCCTCCTTTGAGGAGAAGGCCCGGCTGAAGCTAAAAGCTTGATTTCAGGGGTATAAATACGGCTTGTATTATCTTTCCATAAATATACAAAACCCGGAGTGAAAAGCTCCGGGTTTTGTTATGCATCCGCTTCCTTTTTCCAATCGCAAGGCAGCAACGCCCGTAGGCGGACCGCCCTGTCGGGCTCCACCAGGATCTCCGCCTCCTTGTTTCCCTCGGCTAACTGGCTGATAAATTCCCGACACCGGCCGCAGGGGGGCAGAATTTCGCCCTGATGATTCACCGCCACCATCCGGGCCACCTCCTGTTCTCCCGCTGTCACCATGGCGGCCGCCGCCGCGTGCTCCGCGCAAAATCCCATGGAACAGGCGCTGTCGATACACACGCCGGTATAGAGGTTGCCCGCCTTGGTTAAAATAGCCGCGCCCACGCCGCCCGCTTCCGCGTAATCGGATAACCGCCGAGGCTTGGCGGCCGCCCAAGCAGCCTGATAAAGCTCGCTGAACTCCTTTTTCATACTCGTACTCGTACTTATCCTCATCCTTATCCTCCACCATCCACAGGGCCTTATCTCCCCAATCCCGCAGCCCGCGGCGAAATCTCTTCCTTCCTCTGCCGGATCCGGTCGGCCGTACCCATACGCCGGTGGCCGGCGGCTACGACCGGACTTGGAGGGCCCCGCATCGGCCTGCCCCGACACGCATCACTTCCAAATTCGCGGCCCATAAAGGAGGCCTGATGGGGGCTGCCACTGCCAGAAAAATCTCTTTGGGGGCGGGTTTTTTTCCGGCAAGCCCGCCGCGTCCCCCTTCTCATCAGTCCCGGCAAAGCCATTCCGACCATGTTTAAGCCCTCAAGCAAAAGCAGGCGTTGAAGGCGTGGTCTGCCTGGCTCCCGTGATCGCTCGGCGGCAACGAAATCACACTTTGTGCGCGGCGTCCCCGTGGGGTTCATATGGTCCGCTATTTTGGATATCGCTATCCTTTGTATTTGTGCAATTGCTTTTTGGCATGAATCCCCGTGCTTTTTCTTTGCGCTTGTCTGACCTTTCTTGTCAGCGCGGAGGCCCCCCATTTGCCAATGCTTCCTTCCTCGGTACAACCGGGGATTTATCCTACCTCTTCCGCGACAGCAATACGGCGGAAGGCGTCATTTCCGCCCCCCGCCGCTCTTCCTCCGTCCGCCCGGCGGACTATAGGGAATAAATTTTTTCCGCGCTGAGTATCTCCACATTCCCGGCCTGAAGCGCCTTTACAGCGCCGGTGTTGTCCTCCACCCGCAGAATCACGCAGGCGCGTCCCTCATCCCGGGAGATAAACGCATACATATACTCCACACTGATCTCCGCGTCGGAGAGAGCCTTCATCGCCTGGGCAAAACCGCCGGGTACATCGGGAATCCCGATGGCGATCACATTGGTGAGGGAAACCGTCAGCCCGGCCTCCCGCAAGATCCGCTCCGCCTCGTCCGGTTTATCCACGATGATGCGCAGAATCCCGAAGTTGGTGGTATCCGCGATGGAGAGGGCGCGGATATCGATGCCCGCGCCCGCGATAATGGCGGTGATCTCCGCCAATCTGCCGGGCTTGTTCTCCACAAAAAGCGAAAGCTGCTTGATAAACATGACGATCATCCTTTCCCGGGTGTTCATGGTGAATGGTGAACAGAGGTATCCGCTTTCCTATACCGCAAAGCTGGTGATCGGCGACGGACGCGAAAAAACGGCGGTAATTCTTTCTCCGACGGTCCCCATCCCTCGCCCGTTTTCGCTGCCCTGTCCTGCGTTTCCCGGAGGGCAAACGCAGGGACACAGCCGGTCGAGTACCTGGTTTAATCGAATAGCGGGCTGTGTCCATTGCCACATCGCGAAAGATTCCGCCACAGCCCAAAGGGGGTTCCGTGCGGCACTTCGACGCGTCCGGCGCCGCCGCCCCTTGCCGATTCTTACAGATGCCGGTTATCAATGACCCGCTTGGCCTTGCCCTCGCTGCGGGGCAGGGTGCCCGGCTCCATCAGCCGCACCCGGGCATGGACGTTGAGGGTGCTCTGCAGCGCCGCCTCGATCCGTTTCTCGGTGCCCTCCAGCTCCCGTACCGTATCGGAGAAGAGCTTGGCGTTCATCTCCACCTGCACCTCCATGGTGTCCAAATTGTTCTGCCGGTCCACCAGGATCAGGTAGTTGGGATCCATCCCCAGCTCCAGCAGAACATGCTCCACCTGAGAGGGGAACACGTTGACGCCGCGGATGATGAGCATATCGTCGCTGCGTCCCTTCGGCTTGGTCATGCGCACCGTGGTCCGTCCGCAGGCGCACATCTCGTGGGTAATGGCGCAGATGTCCCGGGTCCGGTAGCGGATCAGCGGCAGCGCCTCCTTGCCGATACAGGTGAACACCAGCTCGCCGTATTCGCCGTCTGGCAGCGGCTCCAGCGTGTCCGGATCGATCACCTCCGGATAGAAGTTGTCCTCGTTGATGTGCAGGCCGTTCTGCATCTCGCAGTCATAGGCCACGCCGGGGCCGGCGATCTCCGACAGCCCGTAGATATCATAGGCCTTGATGTCCAGCAGCCGCTCGATCTCCCGGCGCATGTTGTCCGTCCACGGCTCCGCGCCAAAAAGTCCGCCCCGCAGGGCCAGGGTCTTGGGATCGATGCCCATGTCCCGGACGGTCTCCCCGATGAACATGGCATAGGAGGGGGTGCAGCAAAGGAAGTTGGAGCCGAAATCCTGCAGGATCTGCACCTGCCGCTTGGTGTTGCCGGAGGATACCGGGATGGCCGTGGCCCCCATGTATTCCGCGCCGTAATGAAGCCCCAGTCCGCCGGTGAACAGGCCGTATCCATAGGAAACATGGATGCGGTCCTCCTTGGTGGCGCCGGCGGCGGCCAGCGCGCGGGCCGCGCCCTCCGCCCAGATATCAATATCGTGGCGGGTATATCCCACCACCGTCTGCTTGCCGGTGGTACCCGAGGAAGCGTGGATCCGCACCAGCTCGCTCTGGGGAACGGCGAACAGGCCGAAGGGATAGTTGTCCCTCAGGTCGGTTTTTACCGTAAAGGGCAGCTTGCGCACATCGTCGATGGTGTGGATGTCCTCCGGTTTCAGGCCGATGGCGTCCAACTTTTTCTTATAGAAGGGTACATGCTCATAGGCGTTTTTCACCATCCGGATCAGCCGCGCGGACTGAACGGCGTGGAGATAGTCCCGGGAAGCGCACTCTATCTCCGGTTGCAGAACAGGCATGGGGGGTCACTCTCCTTACCAAAATAAATCCAGGGGGATATTTTCGCTTGGTCTACTTTTCTTAAAGATTACTCTCCGTATCCCAGCGCAAAGGCTTTTTCGTTCACCGCGATAGTTTTTGGGGGGACCGTACTCCGCAGGGCATGGAGCCACAGCTCCTTATCCAGCCCCATCTGCCGGGCGGCCACGCCCAGCAGCACCACATTGGTGGCCTTAGGGGAACCCGCTTCCATCGCCTTTTCCAGCGCCTCCACCTCTATCACCCGGACGCCCTTGTCCCGGATGGCGGGAAGGATGTTCTCGGGATAGCTGGCCGCCCCCATAATCACCGGCATGGGGTCGATTCGCTGTGTGCTGGCGATGAGGACGCCGCCGGGCTTCAGGAAGGGCAGCCACCGGGCGGCCTCCAGCTGCTCGAAAGCCAGGATGATATCCGCCTCCCCCTTTTCAATGACGGAGGAATACACCTTGTCGCCATAACGGACGTAGGTGACCACCGAACCGCCCCTCTGGGACATACCGTGGACCTCGCTGACCTTCACATCGAACCCTTGGTCGGTAAACACTTTTCCCATCAGCTTGGAAGCCAGCAGGGTCCCCTGGCCGCCCACGCCCACAATCAGGATATTCTTAACAGCATCGGACATAGCTCATTCCCCCTTCTTGATGGCGCCGAAGCGGCAGACCTTGGCGCAGACTTCGCAGCCTACACACTGGTTGGGATCGATCACCGCAGCAGTGCGACCGTTTTTCGGGTTGGGGATATGGGACAGGGCCGGGCAGCCCACCTGCAGGCAGACCTTGCAGCCGGTGCACTTGTCCAAGTCCACCCGGAGCGCCGGGGCGTGCTTCACGCTTTTGAGGAGGGCGCAGGGACGTCGGGCGATGATCAGGGAGGGCTCCTCCACCTGCAGCTCGGTTTCCACCGCCCGGCGGCAGCCCTCGATGTCATAGGGATCCACCACCGTCACCCGGCGGATTCCCAGGGCGTGGGCCAGCGCCTCCAGATCCACCGCCACGGTGGGATCGCCGCTGATGGTGTAGCCGTTGGCCGGATTGTTCTGATGGCCGGTCATGCCGGTGATGGAATTATCCAGCACAATCACCGTGGAAATGCCCCGGTTGTAGGCGATATCCATCAGCCCGGTGACGCCGGAATGGCAGAAGGTGGAGTCACCGATCACCGCCACGGACCGGGCAGCCTGCTCCTTGCCCCGGGCGGTATTGAAGCCGTGAAGCCCGCTGATGGACGCGCCCATGCAGACGCACACGTCGATGGCGGACAGCGGCGCGGAGGCGCCCAGGGTATAGCAGCCGATATCGCCGCTGACATACACCTTGCATTTTTTCAGGGCGTAGAACAAGCCCCGGTGAGGGCAGCCGGCGCACAGCACCGGCGGACGGGCGGGAATCGTCCCGTCGAACTGCGCGTGCTTCTTCTCCTCGCCCATCAGCGCCTCCCGGACGGTGGCCTGGGAGAATTCCCCGCAGGAGGAGAAGAGCAGCTTGCCGATAACCGGGATGCCGTGCTTGAGGCAGTGGGTTTCGATGATATCGTCCAGCTCTTCGATGACGTATACCTGGCCCACGTTGCGGGCGAAATCGATGAGAGACTGGATGGGCAGCGGGTTCACCATCCCCAGCTTGAAGAAGCTGGCCCGCTCCCCCAGCGCCTCCTTGGCGTAGGTGTAGGCGGTGCCGGCGGCGATAATGCCGATGCGCCTGTCATTGTATTCCACCGTGTTGATGCCGGAGGTTTCCGCCCACTGGCGCAGCGCCTCCGTCCGCTTCTCCACCAAAGGATGGCGAACCTTGGCCATGCCGGGCATCATCACGTTTTTCATCACGTCTTTTTTGTATTCCCGCAGGGGGATCTCCGTCCGGTCGGACAGCTCCACCAAGGACCGGGAATGGGAGATCCGGGTGGACAGCCGCAGCAGCACCGGCGTGTCGAATCGCTCGGACAGCTCATACCCCAGCTTGGTAAAGGCCAGACATTCGGCGGAATCGCAGGGCTCCAGCATGGGCACCTTGGCGGCGATGGCGTGATGGCGGGAATCCTGCTCGTTCTGGGAGGAATGCATCCCGGGGTCGTCCGCCACGGCGCAGACCATGCCGCCGTTCACCCCTATGTAGGAGGCGGTATAAAGCGGGTCGGCCGCCACGTTCAGCCCCACGTGCTTCATGGCGCAGAAGCTGCGGGCGCCGCCGGTGGCCGCGCCGAAGGCGACCTCGAAGGCCACCTTCTCGTTGGGGGCCCACTCGGCATAGATATCCGCGCCGTACTGCACCACGCTTTCGGTGATTTCGGTGCTCGGCGTGCCCGGGTAGGAGGACACGACCGTAACCCCCGCCTCGTACAGGCCCCGGGCAACCGCCTCGTTGCCCAGCAACAATGTTTTCATGGAATCATCCTTTCATGGGAATATGAGAAATGCGGCGCTGCCGCTCAAACGCTTTGTCCGGTTCTTATTTTTGACGCAGATCCACCACCCGCTGGGCCTTGCCGGTGAATCGCTCCAGGCTCTTCGGCTCCACCAGGCTGACCCGGATCTCGATGCCCAGAATCGCCTTGATCCGGTCGTGGATCCGCTTCTGCAAAGCCTCCAGCTCGGCGTATTTCTCCAGTAGCTGGCCGTCGATCAGCTCCACCCGTACCTCCAGCGTATCCGCGTAGCCCTCCCGCCGGACCACCAACTGATAATGGGGGCCGATTTCGCTCACGCCGATGAGGGCGCTTTCCACCTGGGTGGGGAACACGTTCACCCCGCGGATTTTCAGCATATCGTCGCTGCGGCCGATGATCTTGTGCATCCGGGCGGAGGTCCGGCCGCAGGCGCAGGGCTCGTAATCGATTTTTGTGATATCCTTGGTGCGGTAGCGGAGCATGGGCAGCCCCCGCTTGGTGAGGTTGGTCACCACCAGCTCGCCGGTGGAACCCGGCTCCAGCACCTCGCCGGTCTTGGAATCGATGATTTCACACAGGAAGTGATCCTCGTTGATGTGCAGCCCGCAACGCTGCCGACATTCGCCGGACATCCCCGGGCCGTTGAGCTCGGACAGGCCGTAGTTGTCGGTGGCGAAGAAGCCGCCGCCCCACCGCTGCTCGATCTGATCCCGCATTTCGGGGGTGCAGCCCTCGCTGCCCAGCAGACCCAGCCGCAGCCGGTATTGCTCCATGGGGAAGGTCTCCCCCATCTCCCGGGCGGACTCCGCCAGATAGAGGCAGTAGGAGGGGGTGGCGACGATGGTGTCGGTGCCGAAATCCCGCATGAATTTGAGCTGCTTCTCCGTGTTGCCGGAGGAGGTGGGCACCACCGTGGCGCCGATGCGCTCCAGTCCATAGTGCAGCCCCAGGGCCCCGGTGAACATCCCGTAGCCGAAGCAGATCTGCACCACGCTGTCCTCCGTGGCTCCCGCCGCCGTCACCAGCCGGGCCACCTGCTCCGACCAGTTGTCCAGATCCTCCCGGGTGTAGCCCACCACCGTGGGATTGCCCGTGGTGCCGGAGGAGGCGTGAAGCCGCACCAGCTCTTTTTTCGGCACGCTAAACATGCCGAAGGGATAGGTGTCCCGCAGATCGGTCTTGGTGGTATAGGGTATGTATTGGACATCCGACAGGGTCTTGATCCTGTCCGCCGTAACGCCGGCCTGTGCCAGCCGGTTATGATAAAACTCCACGTTGCGGTCGCAATAGTCCACCAGCGCCTTGAGCCGTTCTAGCTGCAACGCCTCCAGCTCGCCGCGCTTCATGCATTCCCGCTCCGGATTCCAGATCTTGTCCGCCATGTCGCCACCAAACCCTTTCTTTCACCGATTCTTTTCTTCCCATTCTTTATCATAGAAAAAGGAGAAGGGCAGAACGGTATTCTTCCATTCTACCCTGCCTGTGTGGAATTGTAAAGACGGCCGCGCCCTTTTTCACAGAATATTTGCATCTTCCGCCGGCTTTTCCCGCCGGTAAAAGGCGGGGTTCGCCTCGCCGCACCTCCAGCCCGACCGCCGCGCCAACAGGCTTCCCGCCCAGCAGAGCAGCAGGGATACCAGCATGGCCGCGCAGGCGAAGTGGGGACCCAGATCCACCAGCTTCCCCAGGCCGGGCAGCGCCGCTTCAGGGAACAACAGCTTGCAGACCACCGGCGGCAGCGACGTGATGAAGCCGCCCACCATCCCGGCCCATCCGCCGCCCCGGTTGAGACCCTTCCAATATAGGGCCAGCAGATAAGGGGCTAAGAAGCTGCCGGAAATAACCCCCCAGGAGTAGGACATCATATCCAGAATGGGGGTGTTGGTATTGGCAATGAGGTAGGACAGCAGGATAAAGACGAAGCAGATGGCCTTGGTGACCACCGCCCCCTTCATCTCGTCCATTTTGGGCCGCAGCTTGGGGCGGATGAAATCCATGGTGAGGGTGGAGGAGGCAGTGATGGTGATGGAGGCCAGGGTGGACACCGACGCCGCAATCAGCAGCACCAGCACCAGCCCCACCAGCACGGTGGGAAGGCCCGCATCCGCCAGCATATTGGGCACCAGGTAATCCTTCTGTCCCGCGCCGCTGCCGGGCAATTGGTTCAGGTCGCTGTAGAACAGCCGGGAGAGGGAGCCGATGAAATAGCCGCCTCCCGCCACCACCAGGGCGAAGAGGGTGGAGATCACCGTTCCCCGCCGCACCTCCCGGTCGTCCCGGATGCCGTAGTACTTATGTACCATCTGGGGCAGCCCCCAGGTGCCGAAGGAGGTCATCAGCACCGTGGCCCACAGCCCGGCGTGATCCATGGGGGTCAGGTTCAGCTCCCGGGTCTTTTCCCCGATGGCCGCCAGTCCCGCCGACAGGCCGCCCACCTGCTCGCAGCGGACCACCGCCACAATCAGCGCCGCGACGCCGAACAGCATGATCAGCCCCTGAACAAAATCCGCCTTCAGCGTCGCCACATAGCCGCCCAAGATCACCACCAGGGTGGCCGCCGCCGCGATGACGATCATGCACACCTGCTCATCCACCTTCAACAGCACCGCGCAGACGCTGGTCAAGCCCTTGTACACCGAGGCGGAATAGGGCAGCAGAAAAACGAAAATCACCAGCACGCAGAACAGCTTCATCGGCTGGCTGCCGAAACGCTTCTCAAAAAGCTGGGGCATGGATTTGATCTCCAGCCGACGGGTGGTTTCCCGCGTCCGCCTGGCCAGAACGAGCCAGGCCAGCAGCGACCCGAAAATCGCGTTGCCGATTCCCGGCAGCACCCCCCATATGCCGTATTTCCAGCCGGTGCTGCCCGCATAGCCGATGAACATCACCGCCGAAAAATACGCCGTCCCATAGGACAGCGCGGACACCCACGCCCCGGCGTTGCGTCCGCCGACGGTGAAATCCGAAATGCTTTTGGCGCTGCGGCTGCTCAGCAGCCCCACCGTCAGCATAAAAAGGATGTAAACGCCGATGGTGATCCAGATCACGGTCTCCCTGGTCATGAGAAGCCCCCCGTTGCTTTACTGCTTTAAACCGCAACGGTTTAAAGCGACGAATATCATGTTACAGGATTCCCGAGGGAATTGCAAGGACTTTTTCAAAAACAAGGGCGTTTTCCCTCTCCTTTTGGCCCAAATCCTCTTGTCTCTACTAAGAAAAAGCGGGAAAAGGCTCTATGTCTGGAGATCTTCTCCCGCTTTTGCCGCCCGCTGCCAGATTCCTGCCGCCTTCAGCGCCCTCATCTCCATCCACTTCCGCCGCCCCCGATACGAAAGCCTCCCTCGGCGACACTTTCCAAAACCGTCACGCAACGGCCGATTTATGCAAGTCGGCATATTTTATCGCTAAAATACTTATAGTATTAAAGGCTTTCTCCCCCCTTCTCTATCCCGTCGCACCGCCTATCGCTTCCCGGAGTAATCAGATTCCTTTTTCCCCGCAGTCGAGACCGCGCTCTCTCCTCACCGGTATGATTGCTTTTCATTGGGACCGCCCAGGAAGCCGCTGCTTCTCCCGATCGCCGGTAAGCTTTCCGCCTTTTCCGGGATCAAATTTATACGTTTTGTTATCATTCTGCGACGATATCCTTTTTGGATATCGCCACCCCGCTTTGATTTGTCGTTGAACCCTTCACAAAATATACATATTGTAAAAATTGGTTTAATTATACAATTTGCTTTCCCCTTTTATTTGATGGCCGCTATTTTTTCCTCCAGCAGTTTACGAAAAGACAGCGGACAATTTTTGCTATTTTTCCCCATGCAGGGCTGCTCTATATTGTGATATTTGTAATATATTTTTGCCAGCGCATTGTTCATTCTATAGAATATATAAATTTTATTGAACGCTCTGGAAAGAATTGATATAATATAACATATAAATAGGCAAAGGAGTAGAAGAGATGAACACGTCATAGAATGGAGACAAACGAGGGGAAAAGGGCGACATACTTTTTTTCTGTAAGAAATGGGGGTACATAGTTAATGAAAGACCAGTACATCCGGTACATTCGGCGGGGGCTCTCTCTCTGTGCGGCGCTGATGGTGATCGGCGCCTTTGCCGGCTGCAGCGGCGGAGGAACCGAAAGCGGCGGCCCCAACGGCAGCGACGCCTCCTCCAACCGTGTGGTGGAGCTGCCGGCGATTGAGGTGAAAAATCACACCCTGAAGATCTTGGGCCACGACGCCGACGGGATGGAAGACAGATGCTCAGCTGAACTGCTAGAGGAATATTACGGCATCACCGACGTGCAGATCACGGCGGTGCCGCCGGCGGAAAAGCGGACCAGGCTGCTCAACGCGGTCATGTCCCAGGATTCCTTCGACATCTATTGGGATGATTTCGCCCCCACCCTCATCAGCGGCGGTTACGTGGTTCCCATCGAAGTGGATATGAGCCTCGCTCTCTGGGACGAAGTTTCCGCCAGCAACGAGCAATATATGTGGAGCGGAAAACGCTACTACGTCGTGCCCGGCTTTGCGCGGCAGAGTTGCGTTTATTATAACAAATCAATGTTCGACGAAGCGGGGGAGACCTACCCCACCGAGCTGTTCGACAAGGGCGAGTGGGACTGGAACAAGATGCTGGAGCTGGCGGAAACCCTGACCATCGACAGCAACCGGGACGGCACGCCGGAGCAGTATGGTCTGGCCAACGAAGAGCAGGAGCACATTTTGTATACCACTGGCAAGCATTTTGTCACCTTCATGCCGGACGGCACCGCCCGCAACAACATCCAGAGTCCGGAGGTCGCCCGGGCGGTGGCGTATAACCAGAAGCTGATCCAGAGCGGCACACTGGTTCCCGCCAACGGCCGCCAGGTTTTTGGCGAAGGCGGCGCGGCGATGTGCGTCGGCCACCGCTGGTTTGCCTTCGGCTATGCCGATCTGGTCAAGACCAACGACCTGGGCGTCGCACCCCTGCCGCGGGATCCCGACGCGGATAAGTACTATACAGAGGAAGATGGCGCCGGCTTCTACATTCCCAAGTACGCCCCCAACCCGGAAGGCGCGCTGGCGGCGGCCAATGCCATGACGTATTATATGCGAAGCGAGGACTACAAGAGGCTCGGCATAGAAGAACGTTTGGAGGACGGCACCTGGACCATGGAGCTGCAGGAGGATTTTGAAAAGAGCAGCCAGATCGACGCCGGCGTCGTGCGCAACTGGGAAGCTTTCGGCATGGGCGATTATTTCGGCGATATCTGGAGCCGTCCGGCTTCCGGTGAGCCCTGGGAGACCATCGCAGCGGAGCTGGCCCCCAAGATCGATGCTAAGATCAAGGAGCTGTACGAAACGAAATAACGTAGACTTAGCCTATATGAGCCGGGCCGCGC